>NZ_JBAURI010000473.1:0-6215 GCF_049581145.1 Bradyrhizobium sp. | reverse complement strand
GAGCTGTCTGCCGGAGAAGGGGGGTCGTCGCGGGCGCGGGTGTTCATCAGCAACGTTCTCATCGAGCCGCTCGGACTTCAGCAGGTTGTCCCGCAGCCAAACAGGACTGAGGCAATGGGTGGGGGCGCAATCTACGACTTCGCGATCCCTCCCGGCCAGGACAGTGCCTTAGTGCGGTTCATCCTTAAACCGTCCTCCGTGGGGCCGGTGAGGGCTGAGATTCGCGAGGGCGGCCCCGCCGGCGAAGGGCTGTCTTGGACCCAGTTGGTATTGCCATGAACATCGTCTTGCGCGCAGCCGCTGGATACCTGATTTTGTTATTTGCGATGCGGCTGATCGGGCGCCGTACGGCCAGCATGATGGCCCCGTTCGATCTCGTCCTGCTGTTCCTGTTCGGCGGCATCACGATCGGCGCGGTGGTGGGCGAGGACCATTCGATGGTTGGCGCGGTTTCGGCCGTGTCCACCATCGGTCTGATGCACATCCTGGTCTCCTGGGCCAAGGCCCGCTTCCAACTGGTGAGCCGTATCGTCGACGGTACGCCGATCATCGTCTTCGAACACGGCCGTTGGGACATCGAGCGAATGCGCGCCTTGCGGTTGAGCGAGCAGGACGTGATGGCGGCCGCCCGCCAGCGCGGTCTGGAGCGGCTGGAGCAGGTTCGCTACGCCGTAGCCGAGCGCGACGGCAAGATCGCCATCATTGAGAACAAGGGCAGCTGAAGGCCGATCACATGGCAGACCGCAATGCGTGATGGGCCCGGGCTCGCCGGCAGCTTGCGCCTCCGGATCTATGGGCGAGCAGGGCGGCTCGAATAGTTCCAGGAGCGCCGCGTCTCTGATCGGGCGCTATTGGCGATGGACTTGATGGATTTCATCGTCAGGCTGTGACGGCGAAGCGCCGCCTGAGCACGATAACTTGGCCAGGCCTTCCCCGTCCGATTCGGGTGCCAAGTCGGCGCGGGCTCGAGAGATGATCCCATATCAGCGATCGATATGGCGCAGCTCGCCACCCCGTTGTTCGGAACCGAGCTCATCCTGTGCTGGTTGTGTTTCCAAATGCCGCTTTATCGATTCAATCTTGAGGATCATCACTTCATCGCCGACCGCGGTGTGCATGACTGCGTCGACGAGGAGCACGCCGGGGAAATCGCCGACGAAATCGCCGATCGCCTTGTGCAGATCGAGCCGGAGCTTGTCTGGGGTGGGCACGCCATTGTCGTACGCAACGAACACAACGTCCAGGTCTATCGGGCGAACATGGATCGCACTTCGATTCATAGCCGCCGCCGGAATTGAACCTGCACGGCCAGGCGGGCCTGGCGAATCGGTGTCCGCGGCAATTTCCCAGGTGCGGTCGTCGCGGCGGTCGTATTCCGGTGGCCGGTCGGCCGTCCACACGTTGAACCGGCTCAAGCCAGATCGCGCCTTCTCACGGTCGCAGGCGCTCAGCACGAAGGATTTCGATGAGCTTGCGCATCCGATGATTTTCGAGAAATTCGTCCAGGTCGGACGAATATTTTCGGCGCCAGTTCGGGTGTTTCGTCGATGTCGCCGGAACGTTGACAGGGGCGTGCTCGCCCAGCAGATCATCCAACTGAGCCATGGCCAGGATCGAACGCGTTTGCCCCAGGAAGCGGTGCACCGCCAAGGAGAATTGCTGGGCCTCGACCGGATGAGATAACTCCAGCGCCTTGAGCGCGGCGGCCCGTTCGGCGCTTCGTCGGGCGCGTTGTTGGACTGCGTCCTGTGCGGACGGATAGAGTCCCAATCGCTGTTTAAGCTCGATGTCGCCTTCGACAAGCCAGCTGCTCAGGGTCGGCAGGTCATGGCTCCCGGCCACAGCCACCGCCAGAACCGGGTATCTTTCGGGGGCCACGAAACCGTTAGTCTCGTCCTGTTCGAAAAAAATCACGCGATACGACAGGATATTTGCCGAGGCCATCCTTTCGCGAAACCCCGCAGGCACGGTGCCGAGGTCTTCGCCCACCACGATACAGCGATGACGATGGCTTTCCAGGGCGAGTATTCCGATCAAGTCGTCAACCGGATAATTGATGTAGGCGCCTTGCGAAGCGGTCGCCCCTTGCGGAATGCAATAGAGCCTTTGCAATCCCATGATGTGATCGATGCGAATGCCTCCGGCATGTCGCATGTTGGCGCGCACCAAATCGATGAAGGGGCGGTAGGCTTGCCTCCGCAATGCGACGGGATTGAAGGGCGCCAGGCCCCAGTTCTGGCCACCGGATTCAAGATGTCGGGCGGCGCTCCTACCTCGGTAGACCGCAGGAAATCCATAGGTCGCGACCACGTTTCGCACCCGGTACGGTCGCAGCCGACCGCGAGAGCCCTGTAAAGACCTATTTTCATGCCTGCGGCCGCCGTGGCATCGCGTGCAGCCGAAAGCTGCTGATCGGCGATCCATTGCAGCCAATTCAAGAACTGTATTTCATTCGAATGTTGCTGCCTGAATTGAATTGCGCCGGCGGAATCCGGCGAGCGAAACGTTTCGGGCCAACGCTGCCATTCATCCAGCGTCGGGTCGAGGCGAACAAGGTCATCGCGCAACGCTTGAAAAAGCGACGAGCGCTGCAGGGCGTCGCCCCCATCCGCCAAAAAGGCGTCGAATTGTCGTTCTCGTGCTTCGCTGGCATGGAACTTGAACCATTCAAATACCAGCCCGAGTGCTTCCAATTTCAGCCGAGTAACGCCCGTGTAGTCCACTTGAGGAGAGCTGCGGCACCGTGCAAGAGCCGCCTCAAACTTGCGGGAGACGACCAAGTCGCGAGCCCTGGAGAACGGGAACTCGGGGATTGCCTCCACGTCTATGTAGAGGATGTTGAGGAACTGGCGGCTTGCCGGGGAATACGGGCTGGCATGCTCCGGTTTATCGGTGAACATCTGATGCAACGGATTAAGGCCCAGGACGTCGCAACCCCAGCCGGCCGCCAGCTGGCCCAATCGAGCGAGGTCGTGGAAGTCACCAATTCCCCAGTTGCGCACCGAGCGCAGCAGATACAGCTGCAGGGAAATCCCCCACGATCGTTGTCCCGCCCCAAAGGCATCTGGCAGATAACAGCGCGATGGCGTTACGATGAGACAAGAGCAAGCGTTCAGATCTGGCAGTTCGAGTTTATGATAGCCGAAAGGGATACACCGCAGCTCAAGCCAGCCCGTGAGTCGTTTTCCGTCGCGTGATGCCTCTCGAATGTTGTCCGCGATGCCCTGTCGCCGCTCTCCGCTTTCCAGCGTGAGCGTCCAGGCCAATGGCCGCTCCGGCGGGCGCGAGAGCTCGACGGTCACCGCTCCCTGATGAGGACGAACAACCAGGACGGGGTCCAGGAACGGCTCGTTTGCCAATTCCTGTTCCTCCTCATCCTGCTCTGATGGCACCCCCATGTTGTGCAGGAGCGTCGCCATCACAGCGGGATTGGCCGACACTGTCGCGCCGAGGGCGTCCTGACAGTGCGTGGCGACCCCGTATTTCTCCGCGAGCGCCTGGAGGCGTCCGGACATCGCTCAGCCCTTTCGTTGAGGAGTGCACGTTGGCCTCGACCCTCGATGGTCCAGACAACGCTCCAAGGATCAATGGCGTTGATGCCGGCGGTGTTGGTTGACCAAAGCAGGCGGCTGCCCGGATCGCAGCCCCCTGGATCGATATTGGCAAGCTCCCGACTCGCGAGATTTGCAACGAGCCGCAGGCGGGCGCGGTCGCCCATGGTCCAGCGCACCGAAAACGCGCCGTCGCCTAACAGCTGGTAACTTGCACAATTGCCGCTGATGTTGTGGAGACGGGGAACGATTTCCCGGTGGCGGATGGTCAGCAGTTCGCGGTACAAAGCGGCCCATTCGGCATGCATCCCTTCCGCAGCTTCCGTCCAATCCAACGTTGCCGACTGATAGGTCGCCTCCGACGTCGGATCAGGGATTTGCTCGCGTTGACGCGGATTGCGGAACTCGGGAAATTTAGCAAATTCCGCCCTTCGCCCTTCACGTACCGCGTCGGCAAGTTCAGGTTCGAAATGGGCAAAGAATGGAAAGGGCCGCGAGGCGGCGAATTCCTCTCCCATGAAGAGCATCGGGATCTGAGGGAGCAAAAGATAGACCGATATGATGGCGCGCACCGCTGTCCTCGGCGCAAACGAAGTTATTCTGTCGCCAAAGGCGCGGTTGCCGACCTGATCGTGGTTTTGAATGAATGCGACAAAGGCGGTGGGAGGCAAGTGGCGGCTGCTCTCACCCCGCGGGCTGCCGCGATAAGCCATGAATTCGCCTTGGAACGCAAATCCCTCGGCCAGCGCACGAGCAAGCCTGTCGGTGCGGCCGGCATAGTCGATGTAGTATCCCGAGGTGTCTCCGCTGGCAGCCGCATGCAGCGCGTGATGGACATCGTCGTTCCATTGCGCCGTGTAGTAGATCGGCTTGCCGTCGAGCCGTTCGAGGGGCGCAGCCTCGTTCTCTTCATTCTCAAGCAGCAGATGCACGTGCCGCCTGGGCGCCGCACCTCGAACCCGGCTCGCCAGTTCGTCCAGGATGTGATTGTCGCTGTCGTCCTTGATGGCGTGAACGGCGTCAAGCCGGAGTCCGTCAAAGCGAAATTCGGCAATCCAATAGATTGCATTCTGAATGACGAATTCCCGTACCAGGTCGGACCCGGTCGCATCGAAGTTGACCGCCGAACCCCATGGTGTCTTGTGATGCTCGGTAAATATTGGCGAATAGGCGGGAAGGTAATTGCCGTCGGGTCCGAAGTGATTGTAGACGACGTCAAGAAACACCATGATATTTCTGGCATGAGCCGCATCGATCAGCGCCTTGAGGTCGTCCGGTCGGCCATAGCTCGAATCGGGCGCAAACGGCAAGACGCCGTCGTAGCCCCAGTTGCGGTTGCCGGGGAAGTCGGCGATCGGCATGATTTCGATGGCGGTTATTCCGAGATCCGCGAGATAATCCAGCCGGTCCATTGCGCCGCGAAAACTGCCTTGCCGCGTAAACGCGCCGACATGAAGTTCATAAATCACGCATTCTTCCCAGCGCCGTCCCATCCAGGCAGCTTGACGCCACCGGTAGTGATGGGGATCGACAACTTCGCTCGGACCATGCACGTCGGCGGGCTGAAATCGCGAGGCCGGATCGGGCACCTCGAGGCCGTCCCGAAGACGAAACTTGTACAAGCTGCCCGCCCGGGCCCTGGCCGTCACGATGTCATGCCAACCATCGTCCGATTTGCTCATGGGCAATACATCGCTGTTGCCCAGCACGAGCGAAACCTCGTCCTGATTGGGAGCCCATAAACGGAAGTGAACGCCTCCATCCACGGGCTCGGCGCCAAATCTCTTTTGCGGCTGATATCTTAACATTGTGCTCCAGACCAAGTTGTTCGCTTGCGAGAAACTAATCAGCAGGCGGGCTGTTCCTAATCAGCAAAAATGAGAGCGGAGCGAGTTGCCGATATTTACCGCGAGCTGTCGGTTACCGCGGCCGGGTGCGTCGCCGCAACGGTCGATCGTGCGCCGGTCCACCCCGTCAATAAGGGCAACAGGACCTCGCCTGAGTTTGTGGCTGGTCCAAGCCCGCGTCGGAACCAGCTTGAGATCCGGCCAATATGCCCTAGTCTACCTGCTTGCCATATCCTGATCGTATCATTTGAGACGCAGTTCCAGGGGACACTGTCGCGATGTTCGACACAGGCAAAATTGTTGCATGGAAGTTTCGAGGGCATTCGCTGCTGTCGACTGGCGATCCGGCTTTTCCCCTGCCAGCTCCGCGAGCTGTCCCCCAACGAGGATTTGATAGAGCAGGGCGATGACCCCAGCGTTTCCGTGCTCGTCGTGCAAGGCGTTGTCGGCCGCTATCATCTCTTGGAAACAGCCGTCGCCAGTATCTTTCGTTTGAAAATGAGCGGCGATGTTCCGCGATGCCTGCTGTTTCTCGATCACATTTGGATTGCAACGGTCAATCGGCACCGCTTCGCTCGACCGGAGCGATGGAGTTTCGCAATAGCCGGCTTAACGTGTGAAACTGGCGCCGGATGAAAGATATCGGTCAGTTCGATCCCGGCTATTTGCATCTGCGAAAATCGAAACAGCGTCGCTGCAGTCATCCTCCCGTCGTCGGCGTTTGCCAGGTAGCACGGGTCAGTCTCGTCGGCGCGTCTTTCAGCGCCATGCCGACCAGGGTCTTCATGATGAGCACGACGGCAGCAATGGTCTCGGC
>NZ_JBAURI010000472.1:0-2470 GCF_049581145.1 Bradyrhizobium sp. | reverse complement strand
GCCTCGACCAGCCGCTGCGGCGTGATCGGCGAACGCAACAGCTCGACGCCGAGTGGCCGCAAGGCGTCGTTGACCGCGTTGGCGATCGCCGCCGGCGGCGCAATCGCGCCGCCTTCGCCGATGCCCTTGACGCCGAAGGTCGTATAGGGCGAGGGGGTCTCCATATGGTCGAGCCGCGGCTCGGGCACCTCGGTCGGCCCCGGCAGCAGATAGTCGGCGAGCGTGGTCGCCAGCGGCTGGCCGGCGCTGTCGAACGGCATCTCCTCGTAGAGCGCGGTGCCGATGCCTTGCGCCAACCCGCCAAAGATCTGGCCGTCGACGATCATCGGATTGACCAGCACGCCGCCATCCTCGACGATCACATAGTCGAGGATCTCGACATCGCCGAGATTGGGATCGACCGCGACGGTGACGGCATGCACCGCGTAGCTGAAGGTGCCGCTGTCGCGCTGCGGCTTGTAGCCGCCGGTCAGTTCGAGGCCGCCGGGATCGACATCGGCCGGCAGATCCTGTGGGCGGCGGTACCAGGTGTGCGCGATCTCGGCCAGCGCAATACTGCCAGTCGGACCTGTGACCCGCCCTTCGCGCAGCACGACGGCGGTGGAATCGAGCTGCAGCAGTTTGGCGCCGATGCGCTTGGCGCGTTCGGCGAGCTCGGAGCAGGTGGCGGCGACCGCGCCGCCCGCCATCACCATCGAGCGCGACCCCCATGTCCCCGTCGAATAGGGCGTGATCGCGGTGTCGCCATGGATGATGCGGATTTTTGCGGTCTCGATGCCGAGAATCTCATGCGCGACCTGCGCCAAGGTGGTCTCGAGCCCCTGGCCGTGCGAATGCACGCCGACCCTGATCTCGAGCCCGCCGTCGGGTGTCATGCGCACCTGCGCCTGTTCGTGTCCGGGCACCATCGGAATGCCCCAGCCGGCATAGACCGAAGTGCCGTGCGCGGCCTGCTCGCAATAGATCGACAGGCCGGTGCCGATCAATCGTCCGTCCGCCTCGCCGGCGCGTTGGCGTTGCCGCACGGCGGCAACGTCGATCATGGCCAGCGCGCGCCGCAGCGCTTCCGGATAGTCGCCGCTGTCGAAATGCTTGTTGGTGATGTTGTCGAACGGCATCTCGCCGGCGTCGATCAGATTGCGCAATCGCACCTCGGCGGGTTCGAGCCCGGCTTCCACGGCAACCGCATCCAGCATGATCTCGAGCGCGAAGCAGACCCCGGTGCGCGCCACGCCGCGATAGGGCAGGATTGGGCACTTGTTGGTCGCGGCCGAAAAGGTCCGGCAGCGATAGGAAGGCATCCGATAGGGACCGGGCAGGATGCTGGCGACCTGCGCCGCCTCCAGGCAGGCGGAAAACGGATAGGACGAATACGCGCCGGAATCGACGGTCGCCTCGCAGTCGATGCCGCGCAAACGGCCGTCGCGATCGGCATAGACGGTGATCTTGTAGTGATGCTCGCGGCAATTGGCGCTCGCGGTCAGATGTTCGCGGCGATCCTCGATCCAGCGCACCGGGTGGCCCTGGCGCATGGTCAGCCAGGCGAGGCAGACCTCTTCGGGCAACAGAATGCCCTTGTGGCCGAAGCCGCCGCCGATGTCCGGCGAGACGATGCGGATGCGGCCCTGCTCCAGGCCGAGGCAGTCGGACAGCCCGTTGCGCACGATATGCGGCATCTGCGCGCCGGTAAAGAGCGTCAACTGATCGAGCCGGTGATCGTAGGTCGCGACCACGCCGCGGCCTTCCAGCGGCGACATGCACTGCCGCGCGGTGGAGATTTCGCGGCTGACCTTGATCGGCGCATCGAGGGCGGAGGCAATGTTCACCTCGAAGGCGCTTTCGAGGAAGACGTTGTCGCCCCAATGCTCGTGCACCAGCACGGCACCCTTTTCGCGCGCCTGCAGCATGTCATGGATCGCCGGCAGCTCTTCGAGCTCGAGCGTCACGGCGGCTGCGATGTCCTCGGCTTCCGCGCGGCTCGGCGCAACGCACATCGCGACCAGTTCGCCGACGTGGCGGACCTTGCCGGTGGCGAGCACCGGCTGCTCGGATGCCTTGAAGCCCGGCAATCCCGACACGGCGCGGATCGGCTTGACCTCGCCGAGATCGGCCGCAGTGAACACGAACTCGCGAAATTGCTCCGGCACCGTGATCGACCGGATGCGCGCATGCGCAAGTGGACTGCGCACGAAGGCCACGTCTTGCAGGCCGGCGAGGCGGATGTCGGCCACGAACTGGCCGCGGCCGCGCATCAGGCGATCGTCTTCCTTGCGCAGCAGGCGCGCCCCGACGCCCTGCTTGCTGCCAGTCACGACGCCCGAAACGCTGTTGTCTGCAACGTTCCGTTCGTCCGCCATGACCGCTCAGGCCGCTTCGGCGCGCGGCAGGATCGGGGCGGTCGCGTCGTGGCGAACGCCGGCGCGCAGGCAGAACACCGGCTGCAGCAGGCTATCGGCGATCACTTCGGTCT
>NZ_JBAURI010000471.1:0-16610 GCF_049581145.1 Bradyrhizobium sp. | reverse complement strand
ATATCGCGGCGGCCATCGTCGTGATGGGGCGTACCCAGCACACCAACGACATCATCCCCAAGGTGCAGGCCGAGGTCGCAAAGCTCAATTCGGACGGCAGCCTGCCGCCGGGCGTCAAGATCGTGTCCTATTACGATCGCAGTTCGTTGGTCGCCATCACCACGCACACCGTTCTGCATAACTTGATCTTCGGTTGCCTGCTCGTCTTCTTCATCCAATGGGTGTTTCTAGGCGATCTCCGCAGCGCGATCATCGTCGGGATGAACATTCCGTTTGCGCTGTTCTTCGCCATCATCATCCTGGTGCTGCGCGGAGAGGACGCCAACCTGCTCTCGCTCGGCGCGGTCGATTTCGGCATCATCGTCGATTCCGCGGTGATCATGATGGAGAACATCTACCGCAACTTCCAATCCACTCCGGAGCATCGGCAGACGCTGCTGCATCATCTCTCCGAAGGCTATTGGGGGACTGATCCGACATCGGTGACGGGACAGACCACCACGAGCCAGCGCTGGACCGAGCGGCTGCGCATCATCTTCGTCAGTGCGCTGCAGGTCGACAAGGCCGTGTTTTTCACGGCGGCAATCACGGTGACGGCGTTCGTGCCGCTGTTCACGATGCAGGGAGTGGAGGGGCAGATTTTCGGACCGATGGCGCGCACCTATGGCTATGCGCTGGCGGGTGCTCTGCTTGCAACCTTCACGGTGACGCCGGTGCTGGCGTCCTTGTTGTTGCCGAGACATATCGAGGAGGTGGAGACGATCATCGTGCGCGGCCTGCGCGCGAGCTACACGCCGGTGCTGCGCTGGGCGCTCGACAACGTGAAGTTCGCGGTCACGCTCGGCGTCGTCTTTCTCGTCTTGAGTTTTTTTGCCGCATCGCGGCTGGGCAGCGAGTTTCTGCCCGCGCTTGAGGAGGGCAATTTCTGGATCAGGGCGGCGATGCCGCCCACGATGTCGCTCGATGCCGGGACTGAGGCAACCCGCAAGATGCGGGAAATCCTGCTGCGGCATCCCGAGGTCATCACAGTGGTGTCCCAGCACGGGCGTCCCGACAATGGCAGCGATGCGTCGCCGTTCTCCAATGTCGAACTGTTCGCGCCGCTGAAACCGTTCGACGAATGGCCGCCCAATTTGACCAAGGAGCTGTTGACCGACCAACTGCAGAAGGAACTCAGCGAGGCGCTGCCCGGAATAGGCTTCAACTTCTCGCAATATATCCAGGACAATGTCGAGGAGGCGCTGTCGGGCGTGAAGGGAGCCAATTCGGTCAAGATCGTCGGACCGAACCTTGCGACACTGGAGCAGCTTTCATCGCAGGTGATGGCCGAGATGAGCAAGGTGCAGGGTGTGGCCGACCTCGGCATCTTCCATCTGCTCGGACAGCCCAATCTCGACATCAAGATCGATCGCGACAAGGCGGCGCGCTACGGGCTCAATACCGGCGACGTCAATACCGTGGTGCAGGCCGCGCTCGGCGGCACCAATGCCACGACGGTGCTCGAGGGCGACCGGCAGTTCGCTCTCGCTGTCAGGCTCGATCCCAAATACCGCAGCAGCGTCGACGCGATCCGCAACCTCAAGATCGCCTTCCAGACGCCGTCTGGCACCAACGGTTATGTGCCGCTCCGTGAGATCGCCGATATCTCGCTGGATACCGGGGCGTCCTTCATCTATCGCGAACGCAGCCAGCGCTACATTCCGATCAAGTTCAGCGTCCGCGGGCGCGATCTCGGCAGCACGGTCGCAGAGGCCCAGGAGCGGGTCACAAAGGCGGTCAAGCTGCCGAACGGCTACCAGATCCTGTGGGCCGGCGAGTTCGACGATTTGCAAAATGCCAAGCAGCGGCTCATGATCGTGGTTCCAATTACGCTGCTGTTGATTCTCGTCCTGCTCTACGGTCTGTTCAATTCCTTGCGCGACAGCCTGCTCGCGGTCGCCGGCATTCCCTTCGCGATCGGCGGCGGCTTGATCGCGCTCTATCTCGCCGGCCTCGATTTCAGCGTCTCCGCGGCGATCGGTTTCATCTCGCTGTTCGGCGTCGCCGTGATGGACGGCATTCTCAACATCACTTATTACCGCGAGCTCAGGATCCAGGGCATGAACATCGCCGAGGCCGTGTTTCACGGCGCCGAGCAGCGCATGCGTCCGATGCTGATGACGGCGTTGTCGGCGGGCGTCGGGCTGTTTCCTGCAGCAATCTCGCATGGTATCGGCAGCCAGGTGCAGCGGCCGCTGGCGACCGTCGTCGTCGGCGGGATGTTCATCGGTCCGCTGCTGCTGCTCGTCGTCGCGCCCGCGCTGCGACGGATATTCCTGGCAAACGACGAATTGCGGACCTCCGAGCCCGAAGCGGCGCCAAGTCCCGAAGCCGGCTTTGAAACATGACCGGGTGGCGCGTATGATTGGCTCCTGGCGTGGATTGATCGGATGTTGAAAAATGCCCGCGGAGCGAGACGGACGTTGTGCGGCTCGTTTGCGGCAGCGCTTGCCTGCGCCATGTCGGGCTGCGCGGTCGGGCCGAATTTTTCGCCCGAGCCGGCGCCGGCCGTCGATGGCTATTTGCCTGGGAAGCTGGCGTCGCCCGGTGCCGGCCGGGACGGCCCGCGGATCGCCGGCCAACGCTTCGTCACCGGAGCCGACGTGTCGGCCCGATGGTGGGCCGCGTTTCAGTCGCCCCCGCTCAACGATCTGGTCAGGGACTCGGTCGACCATAATCCGAACCTGCAGGCAGCCGAGGGCGCGATCAAGGTCGCGTTCTACAACGCCCTGGCGCAGCGCGGCTTGTTCTTCCCCCAGGTCACCGGCAATTCGACCTCCGCTGATTTCCTGATTTCCAATCCCGGCCAGGTGCCTCCTGTCCCGACACAGGGACAGCAATCCGAATATACGCTCGTGACCCACCAGCTCACGGTGAGCTATGCGCCCGACGTCTGGGGCGCCAATGCGCGCGCGGTCGAGAATCTCGACGCGCAGACCGAGAACCAGATGTTCGAGCTTGAGGCCGCCTATCTCACTTTGACCAGCAATGTCGTGACCGCTGCCATCCAGGAGGCCTCGCTGCGCGGACAGATCGCGGCAACCAAACGGATCATCGCCATCGAGCGCGATTCACTCGAGATCCTCAGGCGTCAGCTCAACGCCGGTCAGGCGGCGCAGGCGGATGTGCTGCAGCAAGACGCCGCGCTCGCGGCGGCGGAAGGGCTGCTGCCGCCGCTTGACAAGCAGGTCGCCCAGCAGCGTGATCTGCTGACGGCCCTGGCCGGGCAGCTATCGGCCGACGAGATCACCCAGAAATTCGACCTCGCCCACCTCAAGCTGCCGGCGAACCTGCCGATCAGCCTGCCCAGCAAGCTGGTCGATCAGCGCCCGGACGTCAGGGCGGCGGAAGCCAACGTGCACGCGGCGAGCGCCGGGGTCGGCGTCGCGATCGCCGCGCGCCTGCCCAATTTCGTGCTGTCAGCCAATGGCGGGTCGAACAGCTACAATTTCGCCCAGAGTTTTGCGCCGGGGACCGGCTTCTACACCCTGGCGGCGAGCGCCACTGCGCCGATCTTCGACGGTTTCACGCTTTACAACAAGCAGAGGTCGGCGGAAGCTGCGCTCGACCAGGCCGAAGCGCAGTATCGCGCCACGGTCATCACCGCGTTCCAGAACGTCGCCGATGCGCTCAGGGCGCTGCAGGCCGATGCGCGCTCGCTGCAGGCGGCGGTCCACGCCGAGGATACTGCAAAGGCAAGCCTCGATATCGTCCAGAAGCAATTGAATGCCGGCCAGGTCAATCTGCTCTCGCTGCTCAATGCGCAGCAGACCTATCTGACCGCATCGGTGATTCGCGTGCAGGCTGAAGCCAACCGGCTGACCGATACCGCCGCTTTATTCATGGCGCTCGGCGGCGGTTGGCCGGTGACGTGCTCGACACGGGTCTGGCGGGACTGTGCGATGGGCGAGGAGGCCGCCTCGGCGGCGAATTAGGATGAAGCGGGGTTGGAGGATGCTTGAGAGAAGCGGGCCGGCCTTGAAAAAACTGGTCACCGTGACGGCGCTTTGTCTGGGCGTCACAAGCACGGCCAGCGCCGCCGACCAAAGCCGGCGTGCTGGAATCATTCAGCCGCAGAATGGGCGCGTCAGCTGCCATATTGAGGTTTTGCACTCCGAGGAGTTGGCAGGTGCGCCGATCTTCCAGAATCTGGTCAAGGCCACGCTCCTGGTCAATGCGCCGGGCACGCCGCCGTTCGAGACCTCCGTCGTGAAACTCATCCCGTGGCAGATGCCGCCGCCGCGGCAGGGTCAGCGGCTGATCGTGCCTTGCGACCCCGCAAGCCTGAGTTCGGGACTATCTGCAAACCTCAGCGCCCTGATATTTCCTTGAGTGCGGCCGATCGGGCGCGCGCTTACCAAACCACCACGGCGCACAGCAGCGCGAACGGCAGAAGCGCGGGACCGAGATAGAGCCACGTCTTGTACGCGGCGGGGTCCCTGGGAGGTATGAAAATATGTGCGGCGAACCAGGCACAGGCAACAAAGCCCACGACCACGCGAATCAGATCGCCGGGAGTCTCGAACACCGACCAAATCGTTTCGACCTGGGGACTGGCGGCGCGGGCAGTGACGGCAACGAGGACCATCAAAAACAGACCACGAACGGCCAAACCCGCAAACTTCAGAGGGAATGAGAGCTTCGGATTGGATTCCCTGTTGGCCACCATGGGCCAAATCCCGGTTCATATGCTACCGCACGCATTTGCGGCAGAACCAACCTACCGCTCATCGCGACGCAATAACAAGAGCAATAAACGTTCCATCGCCTGTCAGCGTTGTTGACCTGTATGCGGTCTGCTCATTGCGATTCCGTAATCAGAAGGCTGCCTCCGCTGCTCTTCCTTCATTGTACATGGATTGCTCATCGTTTGTTCTCCTCAACGCGAGATGCGTGCTGTACGGCCCTGTCGGAGGCATGCTTTGGCAGCTCTTATACCGACGATGGCACAGAATTTCGGGAGAGTGGCAACGCTTCGTCAATAGGGAATCCGTACGCGGGCGCGCACGAGAAACCGTCCTCCCGGCCGCAGCGACGGCTCGCGGGCGAGCCTGTTGTTCCTCCCAGGACATGTAATTGACAACCAGGAAAAACTTCCTGATCATCCGCCGACTTCCATCAAAGAGGGCTTGGCTCCGGACCTGGCCTGACGGTCGCGCGTGGGCCACCTGATCGACCCCCTGCGGAAGACATCAACAGGATAAGGGTCCATGGATCTCATTCTCAAAAATGCGCGCCTGGTCGGAATGGGGGACAGCCTCACCGATATCGGCATCGACCAAGGCAGGATCGTCGCGCTGTCTGCCGACCTGCCTGCCGAAGGCGAGACTATCGACCTCGGCGGCAGGCTGGCTTCCGCCGGCTTCATCGAGACCCACATTCACCTCGACAAATCCTGCATTCTCGATCGCTGCAAGTCGGAGCGTGGCGATCTGGAGGAGGCAATCGCGGAAGGCGCCAAGGCCAAGCTTGCTTTCACGCCCGACGATGTCTACGCGCGCGCCAAACGCACCCTGGAGAAGGCCATCCTTCAGGGCACGACGCACATGCGCACCCACTTGGAAGTGGATCCCGGTGTGGGGTTGCGCAGTCTCGAAGGCGTGCTGCCTTTGATCAGGGAATACGCCTGGGCCATTGACCTCGATATCTGCGTCTTTCCGCAGGAGGGCCTGCTCAACAATCCCGGCACCGACGAGTTGATGATGGAAGCGCTCAAGCGCGGCTGTCGCGTGGTGGGCGGCGCGCCCTATACCGACAGCGATCCGCCCGGTCAGATCGATCGCGTGTTCGAGATGGCCCGCGAATTCGATATCGACATCGACATGCATCTCGATTTTGGTCCGGCTGCCGACAACATGGATCTCGAGCATGTCTGCCGCCGCACCGATGAGCACAAATATGGTGGCCGGGTCGCGATCGGCCATGTGACCAAGGTCACCAGCCTGTCGATGGCCGCCTTCGAGGCGACGGCCAAGAGGCTGGCAGACTCGGGGGTGACCCTCACGGTGCTGCCGTCAACCGACCTGTTTCTGATGGGCCGCAACCACACGCACGACCACAATGTGCCGCGCGGCGTCGTGCCGGCGCACAAGCTGCTGCATCACGGCGTCAACTGCACGCTGTCGAGCAACAACATCCTCAATCCGTTCACGCCATTTGGTGATTGCTCGCCGCTTCGCATGGCGAATCTGTATGCCAATATCTGCCAGGTCGGTAAGCAGTCCGACATGAACGCCTGCTTCGAGATGGTGACGCAGCGGCCGGCGCAGCTGATGCGCCTCAAGGACTATGGCGTTGCGGTCGGCAAATCCGCCGATCTGATCGTGCTGGATGCGATCGAACCGGCGATGGCCGTGGCGGAGCTGACGCCGGTTTTGTACGCCTTCAAGCGCGGCCGGCAAACCGTATCGCGTCAGCCCGCCAGATTGCACCGGCCGCAATGATAGCGCACGATCCCCTCAACGCATTCACCCGTCATACCCATGTTGCGCTCGGCGGCAGCGGCGCGGGTCCGCTCGCCGGGCTCACGATGGCGGTCAAGGACGTCTACGACATCGCCGGCCATCGCACCGGCAACGGCAATCCGGTCTGGCTCGAGACCCACCTGCCGGCCCAGCAGACGGCGTCGAGCGTGCAGCTTCTGCTCGATGCCGGCGCGCGTATGGTGGGCAAGACGCATACCGACGAACTCGCCTACAGCCTGAACGGCGAAAACGTGCATTACGGCACGCCGACCAATCCGAAGGCTATGGGTCGTATCCCGGGCGGCTCATCGAGCGGCTCGGCGGCGGCGGTTTCGGGTGAGCTGGTGGATTTCGCGTTGGGCACGGATTGTGGCGGCTCCGTACGCCTGCCCGCCAGCTATTGCGGCATCTACGGCATTCGAACCAGCCACGGCCTGATTGCTGCGGACGGCATCGTGCCACTGGCGGCGAGTTTCGATACGGTCGGCTGGTTCGCGCGGACCGCAAGCCTGATGCAGCAGGTCGGCGATGTTCTGCTGCCGGCGTCGGCGTCGTCGGCGCCGACATCGCTCCTGATCGCCGCCGACGCCTTCGGCGCGGTCGACCCGGCGATTGTCGGCGCGCTGCAGCAAGGTATCGCCAAAGTGAAGGCCGCCTTTCGGACGGTGCGCGACGTCAATGTCTACACCGGCGATCCGTCCGAGTGGTCAGCGCTGTTTCGCATTCTCCAGGGCGACGAAATCCGCCAGTTTCACTGGGCCTGGATCAATCGCCACAGGCCTGAGTTTGGGCCCGGCATCCGCGAAAGTTTCCAGTGGACGCAAACCATCGATCCGGACGAGGTGGCGAAGGCCAAGCCGAAGCGCGAGATGGTCGCGCAGCAGCTCGCGCGGCTGCTCGACGGCAATGCCTTGCTCTGCCTGCCGACCGCCCCCGGCATTGCGCCGAAACTGAATACGCCGGCCCAGGAGCTTGAGGCGTTTCGCGCCCGCGCCTTTGCGCTGTTGGCGATCGCGGGTCTGGCGCGGCTGCCGCAGATCAATCTGCCGGTCGCAACCCTCGACGGCTGCCCGATCGGGTTGTCGCTGATCGCCCCGCGCGGTTTCGATCGCGCGCTGCTGCAATGGACCGCGGATCATTTCGCATGACGCGGCGATCCTGATCGCATGGCGGACCGTTTCACCATCATCCGCAATGGGCGTCTCGTCGATGTGCGCCGGCGCGAAGCCGCCGCGGCCGACATCCTGATCGAAGGCGATCGGATACAATCGGTCGGCGTCGCCGGCATGGAAGCCCCGCCGGACGCGCGGGTCATTGACGCGTCGGATCGCGCCATGATGCCGGGACTGGTCAATGGTCACGTGCACGGCCATGGGACCCTCGCCAAGGGCCTGGTCGGCGACCGCTGGCCGCTCGAATTGTTCCTCAATGCGATGCCGGGCATGACAGGCAACCGCACCCTCGAGGACAAATACCTCAACGGCCTGGTGGCGGCGGTCGAGATGATCCGCAAGGGTTGCACGGCTTGCTACGACCTGTTCTTCGAATTTCCGATGCCGAGCCGTGACGGTCTGGCGGCCGTTGGGCGGGCCTATCAGGACGCCGGCATCCGCGCCGTGATCGCGCCCATGCTGGCCGACAAGTCCCTGTATCAGGCCTACCCGAACCTGATCGACGACGTTCCCGAGCTGCTGCGGGCGAAGCTGACCGCATTCCAGCTTGCGCCATATGAGGCCAGCGCCGACGCGCTGGAGGCGATCTACGCCGACTGGCCGTTCGACCGGGACATGATTCGTCCCGCCATCGCGCCGACCATCCCATTGCATTGCAGTGACGAATTTCTCGTTCGCTGCCGCGATCTCGCCCGCGCCTATGATCTGCCCTTGCAGACCCACCTTGCCGAGACCAAAACGCAGGCGCTGATCGGTTTGCGCCGATACGGCCGCACCCTGACCGCCCATATCGAGAAGCTCGGGATGCTCGGCCCGCATTTTTCCGCCGCGCATGCGATCTGGCTCGATGGTGACGATCTCGGGCGCCTGGCGGACAATGGCGCGTCGATCGTGCATGCCCCGGTGAGCAACATGCGGTTCGGCTCCGGGCTGGCGCACCTGCGACCGGCATTGGATCGCGGCATCAATGTCGGCATCGCGACCGATGCCGCCAACAGCTCCGACCAGCTCAACATGTTCGAATCGACGCGGCTGGCAGCCTTGATCTCGCGGGTGCAGACGCATGATTTCGGGCAGTGGCTGGGCGCCGACGAAGTCCTGCAGATGGCGACCGTCGGCAGTGCGCACGCCATGGGGCTTGGCGGCGTGGTCGGAGAGATCGCGCCCGGGTTCAAGGCCGATATCGTTTTTCTCGATCTCTGTCATATCAATTACGTGCCGTGCCACGACATGATCACCCAGATCGTATTCACCGAGAACGGGGGAGCGGTCGACAGCGTGATGATCGGCGGCCGCATGGTGCTTGATCGCGGCCATCTGACGACGATTGATGAAAAGAAGCTTCGCCTTGACGCCGCCAATGCCGCCGA
Organism: Bradyrhizobium sp.; assembly: GCF_049581145.1. Taxonomy (GTDB): domain Bacteria; phylum Pseudomonadota; class Alphaproteobacteria; order Rhizobiales; family Xanthobacteraceae; genus Bradyrhizobium. The sequence goes on along the minus strand of NZ_JBAURI010000471.1, from coordinate 7,565 downwards.
GCGGTTGTTCGCCGCCAATACACCAATGCGATCCTTCGCAAAGGACCTGCAATCGATCGTGGGGCACTTCTGTCGCAACCTGGCTTGTGAATCCTATCACGTGGAGCGGCTGGGATTGCCGCGCGAGTCCTGAACAAGTAGCGGTTGAAACCGTGGTCGCGGAAAATGTCCGCGACCGCCAGAGCCGGTCGTCGTCGCCGGTGCTTTGCCCTTGACAGGAAAAATGCCCCAAGCCAATATTCCTAGCAGGAAATGATTTTTATTAGCAGTTGAGTGCAGGACAACGGTGTCCGGCCGGAGCAACGGGGCTCATATGAAAAGATCAGAACTGCGCGGCTCTGCAACCTCGCGGCATCGCGGACGATACTGGCGAGGCGGGCGCGTAGCGCTGCTCGGTCTCGGCGTCGTCGTCATGTCGCCTGGACTTGCCAAGGCTGCCGACGCTTATCTGCCGATCGTGATGCCGATCACGGGCTTTCTCTCCGTCGAAGGCGGCAGCCAGCGTAACGGCGCGGTGATGGCGCTGGAGCACGCCCCGGGCGGCAAGAGCGTCGACTATCCGATCTTTGACACCGGCACGTCGGCCACGGGCGCCGCCACCGCGCTGGACAAGGCCCTCAGCGACGGCAGGCCAATCGCAGCGGCGGTATCGGTGTTCGGCACCGAGATGGTTGCGATGATGCCGGTCGCTGCCGAATACAAGGTTCCGCTCCTGACCATTTCCGGCCTTGCCAAGATCACCGAGAGCGGCAATCCTTATATCTTCCGGTTTCTGCCCAATGACCGCGAGATCAAGGTCGCGCACGCCCGCTATGTGGTCGAGACTTTGAAGAAGAGAAAGATCGCGCTGATCAGCGACACCACGGCCTACGGGCAGGGAGGGTTTGCCCTGCTCAAGGAGGACTTCACCAAGCTCGGCGTCACGCCTGTCTATGAGGACTCCACGATCGCGCCCGACACCAAGGACATGTCGCCGCTTCTCGCCAAGGTGAAGGCGTCGGGCGCAGACGCGATCGTGGTGCATTCGGTCGCGGAGCCCATGGCGCTGATCGTCAAGCAGGCCCGGGCCGCCGGCATCGAGCTGCCGATCATCAACAGTTCCTCGATCGTCGAACCGACCGCGACGGCTTTGTTCGAGCCGGCCGAGCTCAAGGGGGTTTGCGCCGAAACGCCGTCGGCGCCTGAAACGCGCGCGACGCCCAAGATCAAGGAATGGGCCGACGCCTACAAGGCGCGGTTTAGTCTCGAGCCCGACGGTCTTGCCCTCGGCCAGTATGACGGCGTGATGATGGCGCTGACGCTGATTGCCAAGGGCGCCAAGACGCCTGAGGATCTGCGCGCAGCCCTGCAGAAGGAAACCTATGAAGGCATCGCCATGACGTACAAGTCCAACGGCAAGGGCGATCTGTCCCACGATGCCGAAATCGTCTGCTGGGACGGTAGCAGCCGCATCCCGAAAATCGTCGCGCATTATGCCGGCTCGGAGATGGTGCTGAAATGAGCGCGCTGATGGCCCGGCCGTGATTACGCTTCTGCAGCTCGTAATCAACGGCCTGGCCCTTGGCGCAGCCTACGCGCTGGTCGCACTCGGCTTTGTCTTCATCGTCAATGCGACCGGTGTCGTGAACTTTGCCCATGGCGATCTGGTGATGGCCGGCGGCTATGCCGCCGTCGGCCTCGGCTCGCTGGTCGCGGTTCCGACCATCGTCCTGCTGCCGCTGGTCGCCGCCATCATGTTCGTGCTCGGCGTCGCGCTGGCGCTGCTGGCGTATTTCCCTTTGATCAACCGGCCACCATCGACGGTGTTCATCAGCACGCTGTTGTGCGGCATCATCCTGCAAAATGCGTTTGTCGTGTTGTTCGGCCCTCAAGCGCATGCGGCGCCGCCGCTGTTGAAAAGCGGCATCGCGCATGTCGGCGGGATCGAGATCAGCATACAGGCGATGGGCACGATAGCGGTTGCGGCGATCCTCATCGTGTCGCAATATCTGTTGTTTGCCCGCACCCAGATCGGCCGTCGGCTGCGCGCGACGGCCGAAGACCGCCAGATGGCGCAGGCCGTCGGCATCCCGGCCTTCGGGCTGATCGCAGCGACGTTTGGTCTCGGCACGGCGCTGGCCGGCATCGCCGGCGCGCTGCTCGCCAATCAGTTCTTCGTCTATCCGACCGGTGGGATCCCGCTCAGCCTATATGCCTATATCGCCGTTGTCATCGGCGGGTGGGGCAGCATTGCCGGCGCCGTGATCGGCGCCATGATCATCTCGCTGTTTCAGGTCGTGGTGTCGGCCTACGTGTCCTATGCGGCAGCGACGGGCCTGCTCTACGTCACCCTTCTGCTCATCTTCTTTGTCCGTCCGCAAGGCATCTTTGGCGAGCGCGTCCAGCGCCGCGCCTGAAGGGATGACAGTTTTGCTGTCCTGGCTTCTTTCCGGCATTCGGCTCCCTTTGGTTCTTGCGGCAGCCGCGCTCACCGTCTACGCGCTGTTTTTCGCGACCCCCTATGACATGCGCATCCTGACGCTGTGTGGGATCTATGCGCTGCTCGTAATCGGCTTCCAGTTCATTTTTGGTCATGCCGGCGCCGTTTCGCTGGCGCAGGCAACCTTTTTCGGATTGGGCGGCTACATCACCGGCATCGTCGCCACGCGTTTCGGCGCAGGATTTCTGGTGACGTTCCCGCTGTCGATCGCGGGTCCCGTGCTGCTCGCCGTCGTCGTCGCCATCCCCGTGCTGAAGCTCGAGGAACACTATTTCTCGCTTGCGACGCTCGGCATCGGGCTGGTGGTGCTGCTGCTCGCCGTCCAGTGGAGCGACATCACCGGGGGCACCAATGGTCTGCCCGGCATTCCGCCGATTGAGTTCGCCGGCCACGTTCTGTCTGACCGCCGCTCGATGTTGTGTTTCGTCTGGAGTGTGGTTGTGATCGGTTGCCTGATCGTCTGGCAGGTGACACGGGGGCTCCATGGTCTGGCGTTCCATCTCATGCGCGAGGATCGCGTCGCGGCGTCTGCGCTGGGGCTGAACATCGCCCATCTTCGGTTCACCGCCTTTGTTCTCAGCGCGGCCTATGGAGGCGCTGCCGGCGCACTCATGGCGCATGTCATTCATGTCGTTTCGCCTGAAAACCTCGATCTTGCCCTGATGGTGACCTGTCTCACCATGACCGTGATCGGCGGTCGTACTCGCATCGCGGGAGCGATCCTGGGAGCATTGTTGATCGTCTATCTCCGCGAACGGTTTCGAGTGCTGGAAAACTACTACATGATCGCGTACGGACTTGCGGCGCTGTCGGTTCTCATCCTCGCGCCCTACGGCCTTGTCGGCGCGCTCGAGCGGGTGCGCGCGCTGCTGTTCGGGCCGTCGTCCAATCCGCAACAGCCGTCAGTCTCCGAGCCCGCACCCCGGGCCGCCGCCGCTGCCTTCCATGATCCGATTCTCGCCGTGCACGGCGTGACGCTCGGCTTTGGCGGTGTCCGCGCCCTCGACGGTGTCAGCTTCGATTTGCGCAATGGTGAGATCGTAGGCCTCATTGGACCGAACGGTTCGGGCAAGACGACACTGCTAAACGTCATTTCGGGCCTCTACACCTGTGACGAGGGACAAGTGACTTTTCGCGGCGATGACATCACGCGCGCGCCGGCCCATGTCATTTCGAAAGGGGGCATCGCGCGCACGTTTCAGCATATCCATCTGGTCGATGAGCTGAGCGCGCTGGACAACATCGCGCTCGCGCGCGCAGGCATTGATGGCGCTGGAGTGTTGAAGGCGCTCTCGACGATTGGTCACGACCGCCAGCTCGAACGGGCGCGCCGGATTGCCTTCGCTGCGGCCGAACGGCTGGGCATCGCTTCTGCGGTGATGGAGCCCTGCGGCGCGCTGCCATACGGCACGCGCCGGCGTGTTGAAGTGGCTCGCGCAATTGCGACGGGGCCGGCAATGGTCCTGCTCGATGAACCGGCTGCCGGCCTCAATGAACAGGAGCAGCTCGATCTTGCGGAGCGGATCAAGACCATCGCCGCTGATGGAATCACCGTGGTCGTCGTCGAGCACAACCTGGTGTTTCTGGCGGCGCTGGCCGAACGCCTGATCTGTCTCGATCGCGGCAAGGTCATCGCAGCCGGGTTGCCCGATGTTGTGCGACGCGATCCCGCGGTCGTCGAGGCTTATCTCGGACCGGGGACGCCCGAACCGCTCCCGATCGCGGCAGGCATGCCATGAGCGTCTTGCTGGAAATAGACAGGCTCTGCGTCTGGTACGGGCCGGTCTTTGCGCTGAAGGACGCTACGCTGTCGGTTGGACGTGGTGAGGCCGTGGCGCTGATCGGGGCGAACGGCGCCGGCAAATCGACCTTGTTCAAATCCATCGTTGGCTTCCTGCGGCCGAAGAGCGGGGCGATGCGCTTTCTCGGCCGCAATGTCACGAATATGCGCACGGAACGACGAATCCGCCTGGGACTGGGCTATTCGCCGGAGGGGCGGCGCGTCTTTCCGGGCCTCTCGGTGCGCGAGAATCTCGAGGTTGCGATCTTCGCCGGCAAGGCCGAGCGTGCGCGCCGCGTTGATCGCGCCTTCAGCCTGTTCCCGCAATTGGCCACGCGGCAGCAGTCGCTCGGGTGGCAATTATCCGGTGGTCAACAGCAGATGCTCGCGATCGGTCGTGCGCTGATGGGCGAGCCGAGCCTTTTGCTGCTCGACGAGCCATCGCTCGGACTGTCGCCCAAGCTGGCGGATGAGGTGCTCGCCGGAATCAGGGGGATCGTCAGCGACGGCACGTCGGTCCTGCTGGCCGAACAGAATGTCGGCAAGGCCCTGGTCTGTTGCGATCGGGCCTATGTCCTTGAAGTGGGCAAAATCGTGCTGGCAGGCACCGCGTCGACGTTGCGGGATACCGAGGAAGTCAAGCGGGCGTTTCTCGGCGGGTAGGGTTGTTGGTTCGGGTCGGATTCGACGACGACGGGGAGATGAAGATGTATGATACCAAATTCATGCGCCGGGTTCTCGAACTTGCGCGACAGGGCATGGAGACCGGACATGGCGGGCCATTCGGCTCGGTCATCGTGAGAGATGGTGAAATTGTCGGCGCAGCTCACAACGAAGTTCTTTCCAGCAACGATCCTACCGCTCACGCAGAACTGCTGGCAGTGCGTCGGGCCAGCGCTACGCTGAAGACCTTCAACCTCTCGGGCTGTGAGCTCTACACCAACGGCGCACCGTGCTGCATGTGCATGTCCAGCATGCTGTGGGCGCGGCTTGACCGGGCCTATTACGTCCTGTCGATGGACGACTCGCGTGACATCGGTCTGGGCGACGAACCATTCTACGAGGAGCTGGCGCGGCCACTCGCCAACCGGCAGATCATTCCAATGGTGCAAAACCGCGAACTGGCCGGCGACGCGCGTGCGGTCTACGAAGCGTGGGTCTCCAAGCCGGATAAAGTGGCGTTCTAGAGTCAATGAGTCGCCATGGTGCTGGCCTCACGCGCAGGATGGCGGCCGTTGCAGATCAGGCCGGAGGACCCTCGATGGTCTTGTCGGTCTCGGTCCATAACAATGCGGCGAAGATTTTGGCCAGCCGCATCTAACGATGCAGGCACGAATAGATCCGGATCAGAGTGCGGCCTTCCCTTGGGGTTGCGCGCACAGCATTTTCATTCGCCCTCGCCGTGGCGCAGGACAGCCAGAAATAGTTCCCGGTGGGATCAATGACGAGCCGATTTGGCCGGAAGTTCGCGACGATCACGGACAGGTATGGCGTGGTCGAGAACCAGGACAGCTGGCTTAAGCTCGCGGCGATTCGTTGCGATGAAACGAAACGGGGATCGCCGAGCGCCGGATCGGATGCGTCGCCTGTCGCGAGAGCCGTGACGGCGGCGCGGTAATTTCGCCATCCGGCGACGAATTTCACCGTCTCGACCACGTGCACCAGTGTCACGAGAACGAACGCCGCGGCGAGCGGGGGTGCGGCTCGATCGCGCAGCGATATCATCGCCCGCTTGAGACCGTCGATTCTGGGAGGCAGCCGTCGATCGCACGTCGCAATCAATGTCGCCAGTCCGCCGAATATGGGTGTCAGCAGTACCAGCGCGGTTCGCAGATAATATCGGCTGCTGGCGTGGACCGTGTGGTCAAACCGCAGCCAATAGGTGGTGAGCGCGATGAGAACGACGGCTGCGGCATAGAGATAGGCTCGACTGGGCGACAAGGTTGAAAATAGCAGGAGCAGAACGCCATAGCAGGCGAGTGTAGCCAGCAGCAGGATCACCACGCCGACTGCAAAGATGCCGGGATCGAAGAAGTGCAGCGCCGCTCTGAGAAACACGCCGGCGTAATAGTCATCGGGCGGAAGCGCGATCTTGACGGTGATGGCGATCGCCAAGACCGCGACCAGAGCCGCGGCCGCACGCAGGAAAGATGCGTCGCGCAAGCCGCGTAGCGCCAGCGCAGCGACGATGGAGGCGGCAAGCACCAGCGCGCCTTCATGCGTGAACGCGAGCGTCAGCATCATGATGAAAACCATTGCCGTGCCGGCAACTGTCCGCCTGCCGTAATGGCAGACGGCGAGCGTCGGCCAGAACACGGCATGCGCCAGCCACATCTCGGTCGGAAAGCCGAATATCAACGGACACAGCACGGCCGTCGAACAACATGCGTAGACGAAGATGGCGCGGCCCTGCGAACGGTCGGCGGCGAAAGTTCCGATCAGCCCCGCAAGCGGCGCGACATAGAAGAGCAGTCCATATACGGCAATGCCGGCTTTCGGGTTTCCGCTCAGCCCAACATAGAGCTCGGCCGGCAACAGAGTCAGGATGAAGACGGAAAGGCGGCCAGAGATGTTGTGCCAGTGGAACGCCCAGACATCCCCCACCGCAACGGCATAGGAAAACATGGCGCCGTCGGCGTACAGCGCGAGGCCGAAGCTGAGCGCGACCACGACGAACGCGGCCGACCAGCCCAGCCCCACACCGATCGCCAGAGCACGCAGCGCGTCGGAATCGGAGCGGATGGCGAACGCCGACATCTGGCGCTGCGTTCCTTGATGCTTCGCTTGCTGCCCCGCTTGCTGCCTCCCTCGGACGTTCAGGCGTTGGTCCGCTCGTCATTCATTTCAGGACCCTCATCGAGCACCTGCTTTTTCATGACCGTGCTCCGTGGAACACCATAGCCCCTCTATCATTCCCGGTCGAAACCTGATGATTTTTGTCGCCTGATGGCACATAGTCCCATTGATAATGCAGCCATATAATGTTCTTGATTGTCCGTGCAGAATAGTGAGTTCCCTTCGGTAACCATTGCGTCTTCCGACCCGTGGGAAGACTTCGTAACTGTTTTTCGCAAGGGGACGCAGCCGCTCCCGCACGCCTGGGCGGAGCTGTTCGGGCCGCTTCGGAATGGCACGGTGGACGATCTCGTGATCGTCGGTCAACTCGGCCAGTCCCTCGATGGCAGGATCGCAACAGAAACCGGGCATTCGAAATATATCAATGGTGCGGCCGGACTGGAGCACCTGCATCGGCTGCGGGCGTTGGTTGACGCCGTTGTTGTCGGCGTCGGGACGGCGGTGGCTGAC
>NZ_JBAURI010000470.1:0-2210 GCF_049581145.1 Bradyrhizobium sp. | reverse complement strand
GATCCCTTATCCAGCGGAGGCCCTATGGCTCGTTCAATCTCCGGCCGCAAAGCCCAGGAGTGGCAGCAGCGTCTTTCTCGGTTTCAAGATTCCCGGCAATCGGTGGTGGCGTTCTGCCAGCAGGAGGGCGTCTCGCCGCCCTCGTTCTATCTCTGGCGAAAACGTTTGTCGCTCGCGGCGAGCGCACGGCAGGCCACGGCCAGGCCGCCCGCCGGCTTCCGGCCGGTGCGCATCATGCCTGCGGCGGGCATGAGCGTGCAACTGCCCGGCGGCACGCAACTGGTCGTTCCCATGTCGGACGCGGAGACTCTGCGGACGGCGATTGAGGTGATAGTTCGCGTCGATGCCGAGCAACGCGGAGGCGTCGTGTCATGCTGAGCTTCGCCCCCAACATCCGCATCTTCCTGCATGCCCGGCCCACCGACATGCGGAAGAGTTTCGACGGCCTCTGCGGCCTGGTCCGCGGCGTGCTTTCGGCCGATCCGCTGGACGGCAGCCTGTTCCTCTTCGTCAACCGCCGCGGCGACCGGCTCAAGGCCTTGTGGTGGGACCAGGACGGCCTGGCCCTGTTTTACAAGCGTCTGGAGTCGGGCACGTTCGAGACGTTGCGGCCCGAGGGCGAGTCGGCGGCCGTGGAACTCGATGCCGCGGAACTGGCGATGCTCCTCAGCGGCGTGACGATCGCTTCGGTGAAGCGTCGCAAGCGTTACGCCAAGGCAGGTTGAGAGCAACTCCGCTGCGAGCAGGCGTCACTTCGACGCTTTCATCAAGGGCTCTTCGCGAACCGCGCTTCGGGAAAGGCCTTTTTTCGTTTCTTGAAGAATTCCTTGCGAAGTCCGCTTGTCGATTTCCCGACGGCCGCTATGATAAGAGTTATGAACGATACGCAACTGATTCCCGACGACCTTGCCGCCTGCCAGGCGATGATCGTCGAGCAGAGTTATGCGCTCGTCGAGCAGGCCAAGGCGGTCGTCGAGTTGCGGGATGCGAACACGAAGCTTGAGCAACTGGTCGAGGAGCAGAAGCTCACGATCAACGAGCTCTTGCAGCGGGCTTACCGCAACCGCAGCGAGCGGTATCATGAAGACCCCAACCAATTGAAGCTCGACCTGGGCGGCACGCCGGAGGCGGGCGACGCGGCGGCGGGCTTGGCGGAGGCGGTCGAGGAAGCTCAAGTCGTCATCGCCGAGCACAAACGCCGAAAGCACAAGCCGCGCAAGCCCCGCGACGAATCGCTGCCGGCGCATCTGCCCCGCGAAGAAGTCGTCCTGCCGGTTCCCGCAGAAGTCCAGCACTGCGCGGAGCACGGCGAACGGAAACTGATCGGCTACGACGAGCAGGAGACGCTGGTCTTCGAGCGGCCCAAGCTCAAGGTCCGCGTCACGAAGATTCCCAAGTTCGCCTGCGAGGGCGCGCCGCAGTGCGGCGTGAAGGAAGCCCCGCGGCCGCAAGGGCTGGTCGAGGGCAATCGCTACGATACGAGCGTGGCCGCCGAGATCGTCACGGCCAAGTACGGCTACCACCTGCCCATCTATCGCCAACAAGATTACTTCGCCGGCAGCGGTTGGACGCCTTCGCGAAGCACGCTCTTGAACATCCTCGTGGCGACACACGCGGTGCTCCGCGGCTTCGTGCTCTATCTGCGGGACGAGGTGCTCGCCAGCGGCGCCTTGGGCACGGATGAGACGCGGACGACGTTGATCCTGCCGGCGGAGATTCCCGCCGTTATCGAGGGCGACGCCAAGAGCAAGCGCATCCACGAAGTCTTCAGCGAAGCGCGGGCCAAGGATCAGCCCAGCGTCTCGGGCCGCATGTGGGCCTATCGCAGCCTGACCGTGCCGATCAACGTCTTCGACTTCACCGTCAGCCGCCATCGCGACGGCCCCGACGAGTTCCTCGTGGCGGGAAACTTCATGGGCACGATCATCGCCGACTGTTATTCGGGCTATCGGCAGATATCGCTTCGCAGCGACGCGCGGATCGTGCGCGCGGCCTGCAACGCGCACGCGCGGCGGAAGCTCTTCGAGGCGCGGGCGAACCATCCCCTGCTGGCCGCGCGCTTCCTGGCGATCTATCAACAGTTGTACGACATCGAGGACCGCGGCAAGACGCTGTCGTGCGCCGATCGCGAGGCATTGCGCGCCGCGGAAGCGCGGCCGGTCTGGGAGCGGATGCGCGAGTTGCTCGATCCCGGCGCGCCGGCGGCCGTG
>NZ_JBAURI010000469.1:0-2554 GCF_049581145.1 Bradyrhizobium sp. | reverse complement strand
GAAAAATCCGGCGCGGGGTTGCCGCCCGGCACGTAGATGAGGCCGCTCTCGGGATCCAGAGTGTACGAGGTCCAGGTCGCGCCCCCGGTGATCGGCACCCCTGTCATCGTGTTGCCCCAGGTTTTGTCGTTGAGGGGCGAAGGAGCTTCGGGCCCGCGCGTCGGATCGCCCTCGGCTTTCGGGACCAGATAGAACTCCCATACGATCTTGCCGGTCTTGGCGTCGAGGGCGTACATGCGTCCCTTCACGCCTTTCACGTCGCCGCCGGCATTGCCGATGAAGACGAGGCCGTTCCAGGCGATCGGAGCGGCCGGCGCGCTCTCGCCCTTCTTGTAGTCGCCGATTGTCGTTTCCCAGATGCGCTTGCCGGTCTTGAAATCATCGGCGAGCACGCGGGCGTCCTGCGTGCCGCGGAAGAGCATGCCATCGAGATAGGCGGCGCCGCGATTGACCCCCTGCGGCGAGGCCGGCGTGTAATCCTCATGCGCCCGCCAGTTTTCCTTGCAGGTCGCGGGATCGATCGAGAAGAGGTCGTACTCGGTCGCAAAAATCAGCGCGCCGTTCACCTCGATGAGACCGGAGTTAAACCCGGTGTACTGCCCGGTGTCATAGGTGCAGAGAATCTTGAGCTTCTCCGCATTCTGGCTGTTGATCTGATTGAGGCCTGAAAAACGGTTCGAGGTCAGCGTCTTGTTGTAGCTCGGCCAATCGCCTCCGGTCGCGGCGGGCGCTGTCGAAGCCGGCGCCGGGGCGGGTGCCTGAGCGGCCTTCCAGTCGGGATTGGTCTCGGTCGAAATGGCGCCGTCGGGCGCGTTCATATAGCGCACGAAGTTGATCCCCATCGCCGCGATTGGAACGAACTGGTCCCAAAAGACAAAATAAACAAGTCCCGCCACAATGAGGCCCACGATCGCGAGGACGGCGGCTGCAAGCCAGGATCTCACCGGGGGCTCCGTTAATTGCCGGCGCTCGCCGGGATGGGAAAGAAAGAGGCCGCCCGATTTGCTTCGGAGAGCGGATCTCTCGTTACACCGAAACGTGGCGCCGAAGCGACAGCGTTTGCGCCTACCGCTCATCCTCCGGCAGATCGTCGTCGCTGATCGCCCGCCATGCGGCGCCGTCGAGATCGTCGAACTGCCCGTTGCGCAGCGCCCACAGGAAGGCGGCGAGCCCGAGGCCGCCGAGAGCCAGCGCAAGCGGCACGAGGTAGACGAGGACGTTCATGGCTGCTTAAGCCTTACCCATGTCGCGCCCTCAGCGCGTTGAGCGTGACCAGGATCGAGGAGCCCGACATCGCCAGCGCAGCGATGAGCGGCGTCACTTGGCCTGTCACCGCAAGCGGGACCGCAAGAAGGTTGTAGACCAGCGACAGCCAGAGATTTTCGACCATCAGCCTTCGCGCCTTGGCGGCGAGACTCAGCGCGTCGGCGACCGGCGCCAGCCGTTCGCCGAGGAACAAGGCGTCGGCCTGCGCCTGCGCGATATGGGCGGCGGAAATGGGCGAGATCGATACATGCGCGGCGGCGAGCGCGGGCGCATCGTTGAGGCCGTCGCCGACCATAAGCGGGCGCTTCCCGGCGGCCTTCAGCGCCTCCAGCCGCTCGATCTTGTCCTTGGGCTTCAGACCGGAGGCGAAACGCGTCACGCCGAGTTCGCGCGCGACCAGCGCGACCGCCGCCTCGCGATCACCCGAAAGGATCTCGACTTCGTGTCCGCGCGCGAGAGAGGCCATGACTTCGCGGGCGTCGGAGCGCAGCCCCTGCCTGACCGCGAAGACGACTGCGCGCTCGTGCGTCCTCATGACGATCAGCGATGCGTCGGGAAAGGCGGCTGCGATCGGCTCGGCCTCAACCTCCGCCTTGCAGAAGGCGACGGAGCCGAGCTTTATGCGTTTGCCGTGACGGAGCGCGGTCACGCCCTGGCCGGGAAATTCGTGGCCGTTCAACGGCTCCCTGGCGTGCGCTGCGCCCGCAATGGTCTCGGCGAGGGGATGCGTGCTCGACAGCGCAAGCGAGGCCGCCAGCGCGAGGTCCTCGGCCGCGATGTCGGCGCCGTTGGCGAGTGTCGGGCGCGGGTTGGTTAGCGTGCCGGTTTTGTCGAACACGATCGTCTTGGCTTCCGCCAAGCGTTCCAGTGCCTCGCCGGAATTGAGGATCACTCCGCGACGAAACAGCGCTCCCGCTGCGACCACCTGCACCGCCGGGACCGCGAGCCCGAGTGCGCATGGGCAGGTGATGATAAGCACGGTGATCGCGACCATCAGGGACTGCTGCCAGCCCGCGCCGAGCCACAGCCAGGAAAGAAAGGTCGCAAGCGCTGCCAGATGGACGACCGGCGCGTAGAGCCGCGCCGCCTGATCGGCGAGGCGCACGTAGGACGAGCGCTGCTCCGCCGCCTTGGCGAGGAGCTCATTGACCTCGTCGAGCAGCGAGTCGCCGGCTTCCTTCGCGACCCTCACCCGCAGCGCGCCGGAGAGATTGAGCGCGCCCGCGTAGATCGGGGCGCCGGCGCTGACCGCAATCGGCGACGTCTCTCCGGTGACAAGGCTCTGATC
>NZ_JBAURI010000468.1:0-9783 GCF_049581145.1 Bradyrhizobium sp. | reverse complement strand
TTCATGACCTGCGCGCCGACCGCGACCAAATCGAGGTATGCTGTTCAGAAGCGGCGGCCGTCATGCTGTTGGGGCGCGGCTCGCGATCGGAACTGGTGTGGGCGCCATCGGAGGAACGCGTCCGATTGCCAACCAGCAAATTCAAGGGCGATTATGTGCGCGCCGTCGTTGTGGACAGGCAGCGTCGGCGGGCGTGGAGCAATCCAATCTGGCTTCCCTCTTGACGGCGGTTTCACATCGATTTCGACGCGTCGCTTTCGGCATGATGAAATAGCACCCAAACGAACTTCGAACAGCAGACGGCCAATCGCGCGACTCAATGTCGCCCAATTCGCTTCACAAGCCGACCGTGGAGCTATTGCATCTGGGACCTCGAACGGCGAAAACCCGGTTTGACGCCACGCCAGGGATACCATGCTGACCGCCAGCTATCTGACCGCCGCCGCCGCCATGATCGCAGCCGCGCTGTACCTGTTCTTGCGATTGCGCCTGTATCTGACGACGACGACCATGCTGCTCGGCTCGCTTCTCCTGGTCTATGGACCGGCGTCGCTCAGCTTCACGCTCTCCTCCGGCGAATATGGACATCTGATCCGGCCATTGCTGGCGGATGTCGTGGTACCACCGTCCATGTTTCCAAAGATGACGTCGAAAGTCGGCGACCTTGGCCCGGTGATTACCGCCGTCAATTTCTCGCTGTCCTTGATGTATCTCGGCTTGATCGTCGGCATCGAGATCGTCAATCGATGGTTCCCTGCTCGCGCCGCCGCGACCGAGGCCGCTCTGGCAGGCTGGAGCGGGAGAACCGCGCAGGATGACATGAGCGATCACCGCCCTTTGCTGGTCGTCGTTCTTGCGCTGGCCGTGGTGATGCTGGTCTTCTCCATCGGGGAAAACCACATTGGAATGATCAGGCAGTTTTTTGCGATCAAAGGCGACAATACCGCGCGGGATACCTTTCGGGCGCATTTCGGCGGCAGCCCGAACTATCTCTATCGGGTGATCCTCGCCGCGGTGGCGCCCATGTTCGTCATCTGGGGGCTCTTGGCCGGCGCCTTGAACAGATCGTGGCCGCTGCTTGTTGCGGCATCACTGCTCCTCCTGGTCACCACGCTCGGAAAAGTCGAGACCTTGAGCAAGGCCCCGCCGGCGTTCTTCCTGCTCCAGATCGGGCTCGCAGCGCTCCTGACCTTCACCAACAGGATGTCGTGGAAAACGGCGCTGGTCAGCGCCGTCGTTCTCGCGCTCGTCATTTACGTCACGACCCGTCTGATCATCATCTTCCCTCCCGGAATGTCCCCGATCGAGACCGTGTACTCCCGCATCTTCGAAGTTGAAAACGAAACCCTGGTGGAGAATTTCGCCGTCTTCCCGCGGCTGCAGCCTTTCGCCTGGGGCGCCAATATCCGCCCCCTCGCGATGCTGATGGGTGTGCCCTATGTCCCGAGCTTCAGTCTGGTCGGCAGCATATGGTACGGCAGCCCCGATATCACCAGCCCGACCCTGTTCATCGCCGATGCCTGGGCAGACTTTTCCTATGCCGGAGTTGTCGTCTACAGCATCGTTGCAGGCGCAGTCTGCCGGTCGATCGACCTTCTGTTTCTGTCTCGCGGCAAGTCGATCGTCGGTATTGCCGTGCTGGCCGCGACCTTCTGGGGAGTGCTCACGCTGATCACGACCGCATTGAACATCGCGCTGTTTTCCGGCGGACTGCTGCTTGCGCCGGTGTTAGCTGCTATGATGGTTGCGACTGCCAGACACTTGGCCAGACCGGACGCTCTCGGCGAACCTGCTCGATGAGAAAGCGACCAGGGCCTTGACCGGCTTCGCAAGACCGCGTTTTTTGATTGATGCGCGGCCGTCTTCCCATGGGTAGAACGTCGTGACTCGATGACCTCCGGAAAAACCACCTTGCCTCGACGTGTGCTTTACATCGTGAACGAAGACTTCGCGTTCCTGCTGAACCGCCTGCCGATGGCACGGGCGGCACGCGAGGCCGGCTTCGAAGTCCATGTGGCGACCAACGTCAACAAGGGCGCCGCGGCGATCGAAGATGAAGGCTTCATCCTGCACCCGATCCCGTTTCGGCGCGGTGGCCTGTCGCCATTTGCCGCCATCCCGACCCTTCTGGCGATTCGGCGCGTCGAGAAGCAAATCGATCCGACCATCGTTCATCATTCCGGCCTGCAGTGCTGTGTCTATGGATCGGCGGCCGCTCTCGACAAGAAATTCGCGATGGTCAATGCCATCACGGGGCTGGGCTATATCTTCACATCGGTCAATTGGCGGACCCGGTTGCTGCGCCAAGGCATGGTCTGGCTCCTGCCGTGGCTGTTGAACCGCAAGCAAAGCTGCGTTCTGGTGCAGAATCCCGACGATCGATCGACACTGCTGTCGCTCGGAATCAAGCCGGACCGAATCACACTGATCCCGGGATCCGGGGTCGATAGCGACGCGCTGCAGCCCCTGCCGGAACCGCAAGGGCCTATCACCGTCGGCTTTGCCGGGCGATTGCTGGTCGACAAGGGCATCCGGGCGCTGGTGGCCGCGCATGGCATTCTGCGCGACCAGGGACATGAGTGCAATCTCCTGATCGCCGGCAACCCCGATCCCGCCAATCCCACATCCGTCTCGCTCGACGAAGTGGAGCAGTGGATCGAGCGCCCCGGCATCACCTGGCTCGGCCACATCGATGACATCGTGTCGCTGTGGCGGAACTGTCATCTGGCGGTGCTGCCGTCGCACCGGGAAGGCCTGCCCGTCAGCCTGTTGGAGGCGGCCGCCTGCGGCAGGCCCCTGATCGCAACGGACGCGCCGGGCTGCCGGGAAATCGTGATCGATGGCCAGACCGGCTGCCTGGTGCCGATCGAGGACCCGACCGCGCTGGCGCAGGCCATTTTGCGACTGGCGGAATCCCGCCAATTGCGCGCCCGTTTTGGCGAGGCTGCGCGCCAATTGGTCGTCGACAAGCTATCGGCACGGATCATCGGAAGCTCGATCGTCGAGCTATACGACCGGTTGACGCTACGGCCGAGCCTCGCGCGGCAGGCCAAGCCCGCACAGCACGACGGGAAGATCATCCTGGTGAGCCAGCACTACGCGCCGTTCCCCAGCACCACGTCCGGCTACATGACGGAAATTGCGCGGGAGCTGGCGTTGCAGCGCCAGGTCATGGTGATCACGAGCGCGCCCGGTTCTGCATCGCAACCTGGGCCCGGCAAGCCCGAGGTTTCCGAAATCAAGAGCTGGTGGCCGGGCAAATCGGCGCTCGTCTCGCGATCGTTTGCGGCCGTACTGTTCTCTGTCCAGGTGTTCTTTGCCGTGCTCAAGCACGCGCGCAGCGAAGACGTCCTGTTGAGCGTCACCACGCCCTTCACATTGCCGTATACGGTGACGCTGGCCGCCCGGCTTCGCGGGGCGGCTTCCGCCTTGATCATCTACGATTTCTATCCCGATACGCTGGTGATGGCAGGATTTCTCAGCGCCAACTCGATCCTCGCCCGATGGCTCCGCTCCGCGAATGAGACGATGTTCCGGTGGCTTGATGCGATGGTGGTGATTGGCCGCGACATGGCCTCGAAAATCATGGCCTATCCGAACGCCGACGCCGCAAAGATCAGCCTGATTCCCAACTGGGCGACCATGCCGGTCCGCTACCGGGAACTGTCTGCCGATAACCCTTACCGCAGGCTGTGCGGCGGTCAATTCGTCATCGCCATGTCCGGGAATGCCGGCTTCACCCATGATCCCATGTCGGTATTCGCCGCGGCCCGCATTCTGAAAGACGATGACCGGATTCGTTTCCTGCTTTCCGGCGAAGGTGTGGGTTGGACCAAGATCAAGGACATACAGGCCGCCTCGCCGCTTCCAAACGTCACGCTGGTGGAGCGGGTCGCCGATTTCGACCTCGAAAGCTTTCTCTCCGCGGGCGACGTCTGGATCGTGCCCTATCGCAGGAACAACACGGGCGTCTCGGTGCCGAGCCGCATCTACAACATCTTCGCGATCGGACGCCCCATCATCATCTGCTCTGAAGCGGATTCGGAGGCAGCCGTGCTGCTTCGGGAGGAGAACATCGGCTGGGTGACGCCGCCCGAAGACCCCCAAGCCCTGGCCCGGACCATCGAGCTCGCGGCATCCAGCGCCGCGGCGACAGAGGAAAAGGGTCGCCGCGCGGTCCTGGTGGCTACCCGCTACACGCGGCAGATCGCGCTCGGCGCCTATCGCGATCTCATGGACCGCCTGCTTGAAGGTCAGTTGCTGCGCAGGCGCAACGAGGTGAAGAGCGCGGCTTGAGCCGCACCTGTCTTGTTGTCGCGCTGCGCATTTTGTGAAATATCCACCTCGCCACGCCCCCATCACCCCCAGGCGTCGGGTCCCGGTGCAACCGCTTTCATGAACGCCCTCAACGCCAATCCGGAGGCACTCACCCTTTTCGTCATCGTCGCGGCCGCGCTGATCTGCGTTGTTCTGATCAGACTGCTGCTGCCCCTGCTCCGCCTTTACGCGCTTGCCCGGCCGAATGCCCGATCGTCGCATCGTGAACCGACGCCGCAGGGCGCCGGCATTGCCGTCATCGCAGCGTCTCTGTCAACCGCCGGAGCTGCCGCGATAGCGGCGGGGCTCGATGTCCCGGCAATGCTGTTGTCCGCCACGCTGCTCATTGCGCTCGTTGGCCTGGTTGACGACGTCAGGCCTATTGCCGTGCTGCCGCGCCTGTTGCTGCAGGCGGCATCGGTCGGCGCGGTCACGTTTCTTCTGCCGCGTGATCTGCGGATCGCCCCGGAGCTTCCGCTCGCAATCGAACGCGGCCTCATCCTGCTGGCCGGCCTGTGGTTCGTGAACCTCGTCAATTTCATGGACGGCCTGGACCTGATGACCGCAGCCGAAGTGGTGCCGATCGCCGGCGCGATCGCGCTACTGGGCCTGATCGGGCCGTTTTCGGCTTTCGCCACCGTGCTCGCCGCGGCACTGTTCGGCGCGATGATCGGATTTGCGCCGTTCAACCGGCCCATCGCGAAGGTCTTCCTTGGCGACGTCGGCAGCTTGCCGATCGGGCTCCTGCTCGGATGGTGCCTGCTGCAGCTCGCCTGCCACCAGCAGCTGATCGCAGCTCTGCTGCTTCCCCTCTATTACCTCGCCGACGCGACCATCACGCTGCTGCGCCGCATGCTCAAGCGCCAGCCATTCTGGGCCGCGCATCGCACGCACTTCTATCAGCGCGCAACGGACAATGGATTCTCGGTGCCTGATGTCGTCGGACGCGTCTTCGCGTTGAACGTCGTCCTGGCGGCGCTGGCGATCGCATCGACCTTCACGAATTCGACCCCGCTCCGCGTGCTGGCCCTCGCCGGCGGAATCGCCGCTGTCGGCTTCGTATTGTCGAGATTTTCGCAAGGACGGTCGTCCTGAACGGACGCCGCCGCATGGTCAAGCCTCATCGCTCGAGTCTCATCGCTCATGTCTCGGGCGCCGATAATGCATTCCGCAGCCCCTGGTCCAGCGTCACCGGCGGCCGCCAGCCGATCGAGGCGGCCTTGGTGAGATCGAGCTCGAGCGAGCCGATCAGGCTATCATGCGCATCCTGGCGCCCGCTGATATTCAACAGCGCGCTCAGGACAGCCACAGGCATCGGGAAAAGCCGCGCTCGGGTCCCAGCTGCCTGTGCAATCCGCTCGACGAATTCGGGAGTCGACACCTGTTCGGCATCGGCAACAAGAAAGACCTCGAATTTTCCATCGGGCTTCGACAGCCGCCACGAGATGAACGACGTCAGGTTTTCCACCGACAGAAACGCCCGGTGGTTGCTGATGGTCGCAAACGGCAGCGGAATGCGGCGTTTCACCGCCCTCGCCAACAGGGCGAAATTCCCCTTGGCGCCCGAGCCATAGACGAGTGGCGGCCGAACGACCGTCACGCGCATGTCGCATTGCTCCGTCAACGCGGTCAGGCCGGCTTCGGCCGTGGCCTTCGACATGCCATAGAGCCCCCGCGGGGTCAGTGCGTCAGCCTCGCTGAACGGTCCGCGACCGTCATTGCTCCTGCCATGCACAAGAACGGTGCTGACAAATATGAAATGGCGCGCCCCGGCATTGGCGGCGCAACGCGCAAGATGCAGGGTGCCCTCGACGTTGACATCCTGATAGATCGTCACGGCGTGTTCTTCATTCTGGTGGTGGACGCGCGCCGCCAGATGAACGACGGCATCGACGCCAACCAGCGCGGTCTGCCAGTCCGTCGCGGGCCCGATCGACTGGATGACGACGTCCCCGGCGTCGCCGGACGGTTGGCGCACGGCGCGACGGACCGACCATCCCTCGCGCGCGAGCGCCGGGGCTAGGTGGCGGCCCACAAAGCCGCTTGCACCTGTGACCAGAACGACCGGGCGGCTTTCGGCCAGCATGAGGGGAAACTCCAATTGTTCGATGGTCCGTCAGGTTGGACCAGGCCGGCTTTGCCGGGCGAATCCCAGCGTCGGACCGTCGTCCATGCCGTCATGATTCCGAGCAACCGCACGGCGCTCAGTCACGCAAGGGTTCCGCCGCCGGCGTTCTGAACACCAGAAAATGCGACAGCGAAAAATTAACCATGAAACTGACGCCTGTCGCCAGCACCTTCCCGAACAGCACCGGCACGAAATGAGCGGCAACCAGAATGGTCGTGGTGTTGGCGGCAAAACCCGCCAGCTGGGCGAGCACGAAGGTGCCATAGGTCCTGACATTGAGCTCGCGGCGCGCCTCGATGGAAAAGGTGATGGTCGAGTTCAGGACATACGAGGCGGATACCGCAAAAGCCCATGACAGCAGGTTGGCCGCAATAATGGGCAGGCCGAGAACATAATAGCCAAACGAAAACACCGCGAAATCGATCGCGGTGTTGAAGAAACCAATCAAACCGAAACTCACCGCCTTGAACATGGTTGCGCGTTCGCGGGAGGCCGCGTGCAAGCGATCGATGAGGTGTTGTGCTGCGGACGGAATCATCACAAAGTGAACCTGCCATACTAGCCTCGGCCCGATGGCTCGAGGGGGGACAACCCCAAGTCCGGTCGGCGCCGTCGCTTGTTTTACGAGCCCGGGGCGAGCGGTTCTGGCACAGTTCCAACGGCCCTGCCATGCTGTTTTTCGGCAACAATTTTTCTTCTGGGCGACCTGACTGTTGCATTTTGGCGGTTTCACGATAGGCAGCGGAGCAAGTTTCCGGATCGACATTCGGTTTTCTGACCGAGACACGACAAATGCCAATGGTGGTTGCGGCAGTGCCGCCTTTCGCCGGATTGGCCACGAATTGGAGCGAGACATGGACCAGGTTGCTGCCCGCGTCCCAGGACAGGATCCGAAGCCGTTCGATCCTCTGGGGGAGGCCGATCTGCGCATCGCGGTGCTGGTGCCCTGTCATAACGAAGAACTGACAATCGGCAACGTCGTCACGGCGTTCCGCGCCGAGCTGCCCGGCGCGACAGTGTATGTCTACGACAACAACTCCACCGATCGGACGATCGCGGTGGCACGCGCGGCAGGCGCAACTTGCCGAACCGAGCCGCAGCAAGGCAAAGGCAACGTCGTGCGGCGAATGTTCGCCGATATCGAAGCCGATATCTATGTGATGGTTGACGGCGACGACACCTATGATGCGACCAGCGTCAGGCGCCTGATTGAGCCCGTGCTCGACCAGCAGGCGGACATGGTCAACGCCATCCGCGTCGCGACCGGGAAGGAAGCCTATCGCCCCGGTCACCGGTTCGGCAACGCGTTGCTGACAGGTGTGCTGTCCCATACGTTTGGCGATCGATGCACCGACATGCTGTCAGGCTATCGGGCGATGTCGCGCCGCTTCGTGAAGTCGTTCCCGGCTCTCTCGGAAGGCTTCGAGATCGAAACCGAAATCACTGTCCACGCGCTGGAGCTCGGCTTGCGTATTGTCGAGATCACCGCCCCCTACAAGGAGCGGCCGGAGGGCTCGGTCAGCAAGCTGCACACCTGGCGCGACGGCATCCGCATTCTTGGCGTCATCGTGCTGCTGCTCAAGGCCGAGCGGCCGTTCCGGTTCTTCGCGGTGATCAGCGCGGTGGCGTTCCTGCTGATGGCGGTGCTCGCCGCTCCGCTGGTCCTGACCTATCTCGAAACCGGACTGGTTCCCCGCCTGCCGACCGCCGTGCTGGTGACAGGACTTGCGATCACCGGACTGCTGACGCTGATGACCGGCGTCATCCTGGAAACCGTGACCCGCGGACGCCGGGAGAGCAAGCGCATGCGCTATCTGTCCTATCCGGTCCTCGACCGCGGCAGGAGCTGAGCGCCGTTTCGGCTTCAGCCATCTTTGCCGGATCTCGACGCGCATACCGCCGGGCTGGTCTCCGCGCGCCGGCGACATCCGTCATTACGCCGCATTCGACCCGAATTCCGGAACCGCGTCCTTCAGGACGGCCTTGATGGTGGTGGGGTCGTCGTTCTCGATCGCCTGCTCCAGCGCCGCGATCCATTTCCGCAGCGTCTGCATCGGCGGCTCGTTGGGCTTGGCCGCCATGATGCCGGCCATGCCGATCTCGACAGCCGGCTCCTCGCTCGCAAACAGGATTTCGTTGAGCCGCTCGCCGGGCCGCATCCCCGTGAAGACGATGTCGATATCGTGACCCGGTTGCAGCCCGGAGAGCCGGATCATGCGCTCGGCGAGTTCGACGATCTTGACCGGCTGCCCCATGTTGAGGACGTAGACCGACACGCTCGGCCGCTCCGCCGCCAGCGCGTGACTGGCCGCCGTGATCACGAGATCACAGGCTTCGCGAATGGTCATGAAATAGCGCACCATGTCGGGATGGGTGACGGTCACCGGCCCGCCGGCCTCGATCTGGGCCTTGAACTTCGGCACCACCGATCCGTTCGACGCAAGCACATTGCCGAATCGCACCGAGATCAGGCGCATCCTGCGCCTGGCTGAGGGCTGGGAAATCGGATCGTGATCGAGCGCCTGGCAATACATCTCTGCAAAACGCTTGGTGAGGCCGAGCATCGAGACCGGCTCAATCGCCTTGTCGGTCGAGATCATCACCATCGCGTCAGCGCCGGCGGCCAGCGCCGCATCGGCGACGTTGATCGACCCGAAAATATTGGTCTTGACCCCCTCGCTCCAGTCGCGTTCGAGAATCGGGACGTGCTTCAGCGCGGCGGCATGAAACACCAGGTCCGGCTTGAAATCCTTCATCAGGCGCAGCATGCGCTCGCGATCGCGGATGTCGCCGATCCGCCCCTCGACGACGGCATCGGTTCGCTGCGCCGCCAGCGCTTCGGTGATGGCGTAAAGCGCCGGCTCCGAATTTTCCAGCACCAACAGCCTGGCGGCGCCGAACGTCACGACGCGATGGCAGATTTCCGAGCCGATCGAGCCGCCGCCGCCGGTCACGATCACCGCCTTGTTCTTCACCAGCGCCTCGAGCCGGGCATGGTCGATCTTCTCGCTCGGGCGCAGCAGCAGGTCCTCGACTGCGACGCTCGTCAGGCGCGGCGCATCGCCGCTCTCCAGCGACGGCAGCCGGCTCACGATCATTCCAAGCCGCTTCGCCCGCATCAGGACGGATTCCGGGTGCGCCTCCGGGTCGAAGGCCGACGGCGTCATCACCACACGCGCGATCGGCTTGTTGCGCCTGGCAAAATCGCCGATCACATCCTCGATGTCGTCGATCCCGCCGAGCACCGGGATGTTGCGGATGAACTGACCGCGATCGGCGCTCGAGGGCGACACCAGACCGACCGGCCAGAGATGCTTGACCGCGCCGCTCTCGATGCC
>NZ_JBAURI010000467.1:0-3443 GCF_049581145.1 Bradyrhizobium sp. | reverse complement strand
GCCGTCATCACCATTCAGGGAGTCAGCACCCATCCGGGCTTCGCCATGGGCAAGATGGAGCATGCGATCAAGATCGCATCCGCGATCGTCGATCGCCTGCCGAAAGATACCTGCTCGCCGGAGACCACCGAAGGCCGGCAGGGGTTTCTGCATCCGATCGCGATCGAGGGCGCGCTGGAGTGGGCCACGCTCGGCTTCATCGTGCGCGATTTCACCGAACAAGGCCTCAAGGAAAAAGAGGCGCTGCTCGAGCGTATCACCAAGGAGGTGATGCAGGATTTTCCGCGCTCGACCTACCGGATGGACATCAGGCCGCAGTACCGCAACATGAAAGCGGTGATCGATCGCCATCCCGAGATCGTCGACTACGCGATCGAGGCGATCCGCCGCGCCGGGCTCCAGCCGGTGCGAAGCGCGATTCGCGGCGGCACCGACGGGTCGCGGCTGTCATTCATGGGACTGCCCTGCCCCAACATTTTCGCCGGCGAACACGCCTTTCACTCGCGGCTGGAATGGGTCAGCCGCCAGGACATGGAAAAGGCGGCGCAGACCATCGTGCACCTCGCGATGATCTGGGAGGAGCGGGCTTAGGGGCTGCTCTCAGGACGCGCGCGCGGTCACGATCCAGATCGAGCCCGCCAGCGGCAGGCTCTCGCCGCGCACCAATGGCGTCAGCATGTCCCGGACCGAAGCTCGGGCGGCAGCGCGCACCTCGTCGGGATGCCCCTCCAGCGCCCGGCTCGCTGGTCCGATCTGCAACGCGGTTTCGACCGCAAATTCGAGGCCGCGCCCGATCGCGATATCGAGCGAGAGATCAACCCGCTCCATCGCCACGCCCTTGAATCCGGCCTCGCTCAGGATGCGATTGACGCGCTCCTCCGACGCAAAGGCAAACGGACCCGGATCGTCCGCCGCGAGCTGCGGCAGCCTCGGCACGTGTTGGTAGACCGCCTGCAACGGCGCCATCATCCAGGGATTGTCGCGCGGCTCGCGCCAGCAGGCGAAGGTCAGCCGCCCCTCGGGACGCAGGGCCCGGCGCAGATTGGCAAAGGACACCGAAGGTTCGGCGAAGAACATCACGCCAAAGCGCGAAACCAGGAGATCGAAGCTTGCGGGATCGAACGGATAGACCGTGGCGTCAGCCAGCACGAAATCGAGCGGCGCGTCCTTCGGCGCGAGCAGCCGGGCCTGCGACAACATCGGCGCCGAGATGTCGACGCCGAGCACGAAACCCGATGGCGCGACCCCCTCGGCCAGCGCGATCGAGGTCGCTCCGCAGCCGCAGCCGACATCGAGAATGCGATTGCCCGGCTTTGCCGCTGCACGCTCGATCAGCACGTTCGAGACCGGGGCGAGCAGGATGTCCTGCTGGGCCTGCCGATTCGACCAGCGCTGACCACCTGGACCGTTCCAATAAGCGATCTGGTCGGCGTTTCGTTCGTGACCAACTGGCGTTTCCATGTCGTTTCCATTGCAACAAAAGACGACGGTGCCGCCTATAGTCGGCGAAATCCGGCTGCATTGCAATTGCGGCCTCCCTATCCGAGCGGTCGCACCGCTGACCTTGACGTGATCTGCATCAGCCGGCCCCTGCGCCCATCGCTGTTGTGAAGCTCCCGGTTTCCGGGAGTTAATGCGGCCCTTTTGCGGGGCGGAATCGAGCCCGTGAAACTACGCTTTGCGCATTAGGAGAAAATTCAGCGTCGTGTTGAAGGATAAAATTCGATCGACAAAATAAACCCCGTTTGCGTGATCTTCTGGGCAAATGTGGGCGCCAGGTAGGTCGCAACGAAATTGTTCTGCCGACGTCTTCGATCGAGCAAAAGCACTGTCATGGATGATCAAAAGAGACTTTATCAGCGCCTTCGGCCCGACGGCAGAGTATCCAAGGTCGCCAAGATCTTCACCGGGCCGAAAGCGCCGGTGATCGAATGCATCCTGGTCGACTACTCCGCCGGGGGCGCCTGCGTGCAGCTGCAGAAATATGTTGATCTTCCGGAACGGTTCGAGGTGCTTTACGGCACCACGAAAAAACGTTGCCGGGCCATCTGGAAGCGCGGATTGCGCATCGGCGTGGTGTTCTGACCGACAACATCCCACGCACGGCTTTTAGCGCTGCCGGCTTTATGACCGGCCCTTACGCTTCCTGATCGCCTCCAGCTGGCTGCGCTGCTTTTTCAGAGAGCCTCGCCGCACGATTTCAGCTTTGCCGTCCACAATGGCGGCTCGGGTGGATCTCATCTTCAGCGTCTTGCTTGAATTTTTGCGCGGCGTCCCGGCCGACGACGGACCCATTGGGATTGGCTGGTTTTGCCCGTCGCTCAGCGGCTGCGTTGCCATAGGCGGGACAACAGGCTTCTTTGCCACATCAATATCCTCCCCGGCGCTGACCAGTCACTGCGCGGTCCACTGCGCCGCCTGCACGGTTTGAGCGGGCATGTCCTTGAGACAATGTCGGGCGGTCTCGATCTCGGCATCGGTGGCGCCATGGCTGCGCGCCCACATCTCCGCGGCAGACGCCGAATATTTGGCGACATAGAAACGAACGACGGTGCAGGAGACGCGGTGCGCGACAGCGGATGCTCCGCCGGCGCTCGCGCTCGAGCTGGCGAGCAAGAACAAAAAGACGGCCATCGATCCCTGCCCCAGTCCTCGCAACATCCTGAAACCCCTCGTTGGAACCATGCTCAAAAACGTCACGGGGCGGGATTTGGTTCCCTGCCGGCGCAGCGGTAGGTCGCAATGAGATCTCCAGTGCCGGATTAGGACCTGCTGCGATCAAGCCGGTCGAAGAACCTTAGGTCAGTTAACGATCAGCCTTGCAATCTGCGGTATCCGCGTCATGATCCACCGTCCGGTCGGCTCGGATCCAGCCCCACCGACTGGGCCAGGCCCGGCGCACGCCGGTGGGAGACCGCGCCGGGCCATCTCCCCAGCGCGCGATACGGCATGAGCTCGAATGCAGGACCGGAATATGCGCGGATCGAAAATCCAAATTCGTTCCTGCAGAATTCAAAAATAAAGCGCTCGCGCCGGGGTCACTTTCAGAACATTGTGGCGGCGTGCAAACTGGTCGCGCCATGCAGAATATTCGGGACAAGCTTGATCTGTTTCGTGTCGAAGCCGACGACTGCGAGCTGATCGCAAAGCTTGCGACGGACCCAAAGAAGCGCGCGATGTTCACGCATCTTGCGAACCGCTTTCGCGATATGGCCGCCCAACTGGAAGCCGGCATCAAGGAACCAAAGAACGCGTAAAGCGCGCGGCGCTTGCTTCTGGGGCGGCCGGGGCGTGGTCAATCACCGATGGATTGATGTTGAGCGGCCCGAGACATAGGTAACGAAACGTACCGGACACATGGGTAACACTTTCCGCTTTTGTTCTGCGGGAGGTGTCGATGCCGTGGAAAGCGAGTTCGGTAATGGAGGAACGTCTTCGATTTG
>NZ_JBAURI010000466.1:0-4578 GCF_049581145.1 Bradyrhizobium sp. | reverse complement strand
GCGCAAGCTCTGCGCGGTCGATGACGAGGATATCGTCGACATGATCGGCGAAATCCGGCATCTCAATCCGAAGCCGGGATTGAGGTTCGGCGCGGCGCGCATGCAGACCATGGTCCCCGACGTCTATGTGCGGCCAGGGCCCGATGGCGGCTGGCATGTTGAGCTCAATAGCGACACCTTGCCGCGCGTGCTGGTCAATCAGACTTATTATACCGAATTGTCGAAGACGATCCGCAAGGATGGCGACAAGTCCTATTTCACGGATTGCCTGCAGAACGCGACCTGGCTGGTGCGCGCGCTCGATCAGCGAGCCCGCACCATTCTGAAGGTTGCGACCGAGATCGTGCGCCAGCAGGATGGATTCTTCACCCACGGCGTCGCTCATCTGCGGCCGCTCAACCTGAAAGCGGTGGCGGATGCGATCCAGATGCATGAATCGACCGTGTCGCGCGTGACCGCCAACAAGTACATGGCGACCAATCGCGGCACATTCGAACTGAAATATTTCTTCACCGCCTCGATTGCTTCCGCCGATGGCGGCGAGGCGCATTCGGCGGAAGCCGTACGTCACCACATCAGGCAGCTGATCGATGCGGAAGATCCGGCTTCGATCCTCTCCGACGACACCATCGTGGAACGGCTGCGCGAGGCCGGAATTGAAATTGCCCGCCGCACGGTCGCAAAATACCGCGAGGCGATGCGAATCCCGTCCTCGGTGCAGCGCCGCCGCGATAAGCAAAGTGCGCTGGCGCTGCCGACCTGAAGTATCTCGCCCCGATTGCGTCCGCGTCGATTCGCGATAGTGTCGGACTTCTCCAGCTCGATCCCATCGAGGCATTCCATGACTCTCAGGATTTCCGGAAAAAGCATCAGCGTCGGCGACGCGCTACGCGGACGCCTCAGCGAGCGGACCGAGGAGGTACTGCGCAAATATTTCGACGGCAACTATTCCGGTCATATCACGCTGAGCAAGGATGGCTTCGGTTTTCGGACCGATTGTGCGCTGCATCTGGATTCCGGGATCACGCTGGAGGCGGAATCGAACGCCCCCGACGCCTATGCCAGCGCGGACCAGGCATTGCTGATGATCGAAAAGCGCCTGCGCCGCTACAAGAGCCGGCTGAAGGACCGTTCCGCCCGGAAAGCCCACGCGGCCTCGGCCGCGATGGCCGAAATGATTGCGCCCCTGGACGCGCCGAGCTACGTGATCGAGGCTCCGGCCGAAGGCGACGACGACGTGTCCGGCTACAATCCGGTGATCATCGCGGAGGCGACCACCGCCCTGAAGCGGCTTTCGGTCAGCGAAGCCGTCATGGAGCTCGATCTGACCGGTGCCGCCTGCCTGGTGTTCCAGCATGGCTCAAGCGGCCGGATGAACATCATCTACCGACGTTCGGACGGCAATATCGGCTGGGTCGATCCTCCGGCAGTAAAATCCTGACGGATGGCTTTTTGATGCTTTTTGGCGCCTTTTCGCGATGGCCCATCGATTTTAAGGCTAGGATGCGAGAAGCTCCTCGCAGGTGTTGGCACCGCCGCCCCGTTGGAGTAGAAGCCCCCACATCAGGACCCGGACATACGCCTGTCTGCCGTTTCGGCTTCTTGACGTCGGCTTCTCAAGGCCTATTTCGCAACCTGATGGTCAATTCACCTCGGAACGCCCCATGACGATTACCGATCTGGTCGCACCCGAGGCGATCCTCCCGGCGTTGAAGGTCAACAGCAAGAAGCAGGCATTGCAGGAGCTCGCCGCAAAAGCGGCCGAGCTCACGGGGCAGAATGAGCGCGCGGTGTTCGAGGTCTTGTTGCAGCGCGAGAAACTCGGCACCACGGCGGTCGGCTATGGCGTCGCCATACCCCACGGCAAGCTTCCTAAGCTCGAAAAGCTGTTCGGCCTGTTCGCCCGGTTGGAGCGCCCGATCGACTTCGAAGCGATGGACGGCCAACCGGTCGACCTCGTATTCCTGCTGCTGGCGCCGGAGGGCGCCGGGGCCGATCATCTGAAAGCGCTGGCCCGAATCGCCCGCCTGCTGCGCGACCAGGACGTCGCCAAGAAGCTGCGCGCCTCGCGCGATGCGCAGGCGATCTATTCGGTGCTGGCACTGCCGCCAGCAAGCGCGGCCTGACTCGTACACAAAACGCGGCGCGGCCGGCGCTTGAACGCGACGGGACTGGGATTTGCCCGGATAGGGCGCCGTGCCATCTGTGTTCTCTCGTGCCCGTTCGAGGCGCGCCGGCGGCGACGCAACACGATCGGCGTGTGCGAGGCTCATCCGGGCGCGCAGAGTGCGCCGGCTTCGAGATGCGTCGTCATCGTCATGCCCTGATGGGTGATGCGCTGGCGGAGCGGTCGCAGCAAATAGCGGACAGTTTTGCTGTCGTCGTGGATGCTCGCTCGGCCCACTTCGCTAAATCCCAGTGCGGCATGAAGCGCGTCCGAGGCGGGATTTGGTGGCTGCGCGTTGACCTCGCAGACGATTCGCTCGTGGCCAGCCTGCTCCGCCTGGTCGAACAGATCGCGATAGAGCAGCCGCGCATAACCGCGCCCGCGGGCCGATGGCGCGACCACAATCCGGTCAACATAGACAAAGCGTGGATAGCGGGCACGAAACCAGAGAAAGTTCGGGCTGTCATAGGGCGCGTCCTGATCGAACGCCACGATGAACGCATCGAGATGGCCAATCCGTCGCGCCATGAAGGCATGTTCGACCAGATATTCGAGCCGCCTCGGCTGCAGCCATGACAGCTCCTGCACATGCGTGTTGTTGAGCGCAAGAAGTGCATGAGCGAGCGGCTGTGCGGGCGCCGCTTCAACTCTTGATATCTGTTGGTATTCCATATCGGCACTCCGGTTCGCTCATGCCTGAGAGGTATCCGGAGAAATCGACGAACAAATGGCGCGGGGCCGGCCTCCACTCGACGAGGTCTGGCGCCCGCGCGTCTTTACGGTGTTCTTGTCTGGACCCGCAAACCGAGGCCTTCAAAACGTGCCACCGATCCTGGCGTTCGATCTTTGCCTTCGACGGCGGCCCGTTCGCCGTCAGTGCACGCTGACGGCCTGCAATTCGTTGCTCCAGGCGTTGGCGATCGCGGCCTCGCGGCTGTCGGTCAGCATGATCGGCGTGCCGTCCGCGGCATGCAGCGCGAACAGCTTCAGTCCTGGCGCGATCTTGGGTGCCTGCGGAAACAGCTCCGGCACGTCCTCCGAGCGAATCTGCTTCACATAGGCGATATGGCCCTCGCCAAGGGTCTCAAGCGTCTCCAGCGAGACGCGCGGCTCGTAGGCAACATTCCCGTCTGTCATGGTCTCGACTCCTGTGTCGAACTAAGCGGTCGAGTCCGCTACTCGTTCCATTATTCGTGTTCATTGATAGCGATTGTCTTAACGATCCTCTCCGGTTCAGGCCGGGCCAGGTCGATGGACAACAACCCGTTCTTCAGATCCGCACCCAGTACCTGCATCCCCTCCGCCAGTACGAAAGTGCGCTGGAAGTGACGCGCGGCGATGCCGCGATGGATGTATTGCCGGGCTTTGTCATCCTGCTGCCGGCCGCGGATGACGAGTTGATTTTCCTCAATAGTCACATCAAGTTGGTCGCGGGTGAATCCGGCAACCGCCAGCGTGATGCGCAACCGCTCAGGCTGGCCATTGCTGCGTTCACAGCGCTCGATGTTGTAGGGAGGATAACCGTCGGCACCCTTTACGACCCGATCGAGCACCCGCTCGATCTCGTCGAACCCCAGCAGAAAAGGACTGGATAACGAAGGAACACGAGACATAGTTTACAAAGTCCTCTCGAAGCGACTTTGAAGTTTCAGGGCCCTTGCGGCACCCCTTGCGGAACAATATGGGCACGATGGCGGAGTGTTCAAGCACCTGAAGGGACTGCAGGAAAGCCGTTAGGAAGCTATAAGTCGAGCCGCGCGCGGCCGTCCGCGCGAAACAAATGCAGCTTTTCGCGCGGCGCTGCCACGGTGATCCGTTCGCCGATCGCAGGACCGCTCTGCCCGGGGATGCGGACCAGGATTTCGCCCGGCGGCGGTTCGCCGGGTCTTGCGCTGATGGCCGGCCGGCCGCCCTGCTTCGAGCGCAGCCCGTAAATATACGTCTCCGCCCCCACCCGCTCGATGGTCTCGACCGTCAACTCGAGCGCCAGGCCGCCGGCGGGCGCCGCGTCATCGGACAGATGGAAGTCCTCGGGGCGGATCCCCAGGATGCCGGCATCGCCGGTCCCTTCCACGCGGAGGTCGGAATTGCCGAGCGGAATCAGGTTCATCGGTGGCGCACCGATGAAGGAGGCAACGAAGGTCGTCGCGGGCTTCTGATAGATGGCGAGGGGATTGCCGATCTGCTCGACCTGGCCGCCATTCATCACCACCAGGATATCGGCGAGCGTCATCGCCTCGAGCTGGTCGTGGGTGACGTAAATCGAGGTGGTGCTCAGCCGACGCTGCAATTTTCGGATCTCGACTCGCATCGCAATCCGCAGCTTGGCGTCGAGGTTGGACAGCGGCTCGTCGAACAAAAACACCTTCGGCTGCCGGACGATAGCGCGGCCCATCGCCACGCGCTGTCGC
>NZ_JBAURI010000465.1:0-11307 GCF_049581145.1 Bradyrhizobium sp. | reverse complement strand
TCCTATCTCAGCCTGTTCAACGCGGCGCTGATTCTCGCGATCATGGTGCTGCCCTTCATCACCGCGATCTCGGTCGACGTGTTCAAGACCGTGCCGCCGGTCCTGAAAGAGGCGGCCTACGGCGTCGGCTGCACCACCTGGGAAGTGGTGCGCAACGTGGTGATCCCGTATACCCGCGTCGGCGTCATCGGCGGCATCATGCTGGCGCTGGGCCGCGCGCTCGGCGAAACCATGGCGGTGACCTTCATCATCGGCAACGCGTTCCGCATCACCGGTTCGGTGTTCTCTCCGGGCACCACGATATCGGCGGCCATCGCATCCGAATTCGCCGAAAGCGACGGCCTGCATCAATCCGGCCTGATCCTGCTCGGACTGCTCCTGTTCGTGCTGACCTTCTTCGTGCTCTCGGCGGCTCGCCTGATGCTGATGCGCCTCGAAACCAAGGCGGGGAAGTAAGGCCATGAACCCGATCTATGCTCGCCGTCGCCGTCGGGACATCATCATCCGCGGGCTGTGCTTCGCCGCCGCCGTCTTCGGCGTGACCTGGCTCGCGCTGATCCTGATCACCCTGCTGTACAACGGCTTCAGCGGGCTCAACTTCGAGATCTTCACCCAGAACACGCCGCCGCCGGGATCGACCCAGGGTGGCCTGCTCAATGCGATTACCGGTTCGGTCATCATGACCGTGATCGGGGTGGGTCTCGGCGCGCCGCTCGGCATGTTCGCCGGGACCTACCTTGCCGAATATGGCAGGAACGACCGCCTCACCTCGGTGATCCGCTTCATCAACGATATTCTTCTGAGCGCGCCGTCGATCATCATCGGCCTGTTCGTCTATGGCGCCGTGGTGGTCCCGATGGGCGACTTTTCCGCGATCGCCGGCGCGCTGGCGCTGGCCGTCATCGTCATTCCGGTCGTGCTGCGGACCACCGAAGACATGCTGCTGCTGGTGCCCAATCCGCTGCGCGAGGCGGCATCGGCGCTCGGCCTGCCGCGCTCGCTCGTGATCAGGCGGATCGCCTACCGCGCGGCACGCTCCGGCCTGGTCACCGGCGTGCTGCTCGCCACAGCGCGCGTCGCCGGTGAAACCGCGCCGCTGCTGTTCACCTCGCTCTCCAACCAGTTCTTCAGCCTCGATCTCACCAAGCCGATGGCGAATCTGCCGGTGACCATCAACAACTTCGTCCAGAGCCCCTACGAATACTGGAAGCAACTGGCCTGGAGCGGCGCCCTGCTGATCACGTT
The DNA here is from genome assembly GCF_049581145.1 of Bradyrhizobium sp. Classification (GTDB taxonomy): domain Bacteria; phylum Pseudomonadota; class Alphaproteobacteria; order Rhizobiales; family Xanthobacteraceae; genus Bradyrhizobium. Next base: position 10,062 of record NZ_JBAURI010000465.1, on the reverse strand, counting down.
GACTGTACTTGCCCTGAATATTGGCGCGCGTGTTCTTGGCGCCGAGAGGACCCCGAAATGAACGAGCTTTCTGTTTCCGTAGGTGGTGCAGGCGGTCCGAATCTCGCGGCGCCGCTGCCCGACGCGCCGGCGAAAGTGACCGCGCGCGGCCTGAATTTCTATTACGGCGAACACCATGCGCTGAAGAACATCAACCTCGCGCTCGGCAGCAACCGCGTCACCGCCTTCATCGGCCCGTCCGGCTGCGGCAAGTCGACATTGCTGCGCATCTTCAACCGGATGTACGACCTCTATCCGGGGCAGCGCGCCACCGGGCAATTGATGCTCGACCAGACCGATATTCTCGATGCCAAGCTCGATCTCAATCTGCTGCGTGCGCGGGTCGGCATGGTGTTCCAGAAGCCGACGCCGTTCCCGATGACGATCTACGAGAACATCGCCTTCGGCATCCGGCTGTACGAGAAGATCTCCAAGTCCGAGATGGACGGCCGGGTCGAAAAGGCGCTGCGCGGCGGCGCTCTGTGGAACGAGGTCAAGGACAAGCTGAACGCCTCGGGCCTCAGCCTGTCCGGCGGCCAGCAGCAGCGGCTCTGCATCGCCCGCACCGTCGCGGTGCGGCCAGAAGTGATCCTGTTCGACGAGCCATGCTCGGCGCTGGATCCGATCTCGACCGCCAAGGTCGAGGAACTGATCCAGGAATTGTCCGAGGACTACACGATCGCGATCGTCACCCACAACATGCAACAGGCCGCGCGCGTTTCCGACAAGACCGCGTTCATGTATCTCGGCGAACTGATCGAATTCGACGACACCAGCAAGATCTTCACCTCGCCGAGCGATCGTCGCACCCAGGACTACATCACCGGCCGCTTCGGCTGAGGAGACAATCATGGCCTCTGAACACACCGCCAAGGCGTTCGACAGCGACCTGCAGGAACTGACCCGGCTGGTCGCCGAAATGGGCGGCCTCGCCGAACGCATGATCGTCGATTCCGTCGACGCGCTGGTCCGCCGCGATGTCGCGCTCGGCGAGCGCGTGGTGGCCGCCGACGCCGAGATCGACAATCTGCAGCGCACGATCGAGGAACGCGCGGTGCTGACCATCGCGCGGCGCCAGCCGATGGCGGTGGATCTGCGCGAGATCGTCGGCGCGATGCGGGTCGCCACCGATCTCGAGCGGATCGGCGATCTCGCCAAGAACATGGGCAAGCGGGTGGCGGCGCTGGAAAGCGATTTCCACCCCTTGAAGCTGATCCGCGGATTGGAGCACATGACCGACCTGGTGCAGTCTCAGGTCAAGACCGTGCTCGACGCCTATGCCGCGCACGACCTGCCGGCGGCGATGACCGTGTGGAAGGGCGACGAGGAGGTCGACGCCATCTGCACCTCGCTGTTCCGCGAGCTGCTCACCTACATGATGGAAGATCCGCGCAACATCTCGTTCTGCATTCATCTGATGTTCTGCGCCCAGAACATCGAGCGGATCGGCGATCACGCTACCAATATCGCCGAGACCGTGTTCTACATGATCGAGGGCCAGCAGATCGTCGACAAGCGCCCGAAGGGCGACATGACGACGTTCGCGACGACGGTCCCCGGCAACTAGAGCGTCACGGGTCGATTGCGGTTCTCGGATCCGATCCTGTCCAGGGATCGTGCCAAGCCAATGGAGAAAGTTACCTCATGAGCGCGCGGATTCTGGTGGTGGAAGACGAAGAAGCCCTGACCACGCTCTTGCGCTACAATCTCGATGCCGAAGGCTATGACGTCGAAACCGTCGCACGCGGCGACGACGCCGATACCCGGCTGAAGGAGCGCGTGCCCGACCTGATCGTGCTCGACTGGATGCTGCCGGGACTGTCCGGCATCGAACTGTGCCGCCGCTTGCGGGCGCGCCCCGAGACCAAGCAGCTGCCGATCATCATGCTGACCGCGCGCGGCGAAGAAAGCGAGCGGGTGAGGGGGCTGGCGACCGGCGCCGACGATTACATCGTCAAGCCGTTCTCGGTGCCGGAACTGTTGGCGCGAGTCAAAGGCCTGTTGCGCCGCGCCAGTCCCGAGCGGCTTGCCACCGTGCTGGCCTATGGCGACATCGAGCTCGACCGCGAGAAGCGCCGCGTCGCCCGCTCGGGCCGTCCGATCGATCTGGGGCCGACCGAATACCGGCTGCTGGAGTTCTTCCTCGAGCATCCCGGCCGGGTGTTTTCCCGCGAGCAGTTGCTCGACAGCGTCTGGGGCCGCGACATCTATATCGACGAGCGCACCGTCGACGTCCACATCGGGCGCCTGCGCAAATTGCTCAATCCCGGCCGCGAGCAGGATCCGATCCGCACCGTGCGCGGCGCCGGCTACGCGCTTGACGACCGCTTTGCGAAAGCGGATTAGCAAGGCGGAGCAATAAACTGCGCCGTCGTCCCGGCTTCGAACCGCGAGCCATGACCACAACTTTCGATTGTTTTGGAACCGCGCGGCTCGGTAACGCCTCAAGCATTTTCCGATGACGGCGAATCGGAAAACCCTCCGTTTTTTGTTGGTCGCGTTTTCTTGCGGAAAGCCGGCGTCCACCGTGCCGGAAAATGCCCTCACACCAACGCCGAGGGATATCGATCCCCGCCGAAACCTGTCATCGGGCGGCCCTTTGCGTCAACCCGTTGGCGCGGAGACGACGTGTGAGGTGCCTGGGCTCTATCGCGCCGACGGTTTCGCCGGTTGCCGCCTGCGATCGCCGGCCGGCTGATAGGCGACGCGCGAGTGGTGGGCGCAATAGGGCAGCCCCGCCAGCGCCTTTCCACCGCAGAAAAAGAACTCCGGACTTGAGGGATCGCCCACCGGCCAATGGCAGGTCGCTTCGTTCAACTCCAGCAGCGACCGCCGTTGATTCATCGGCACCACATTGTCGAAGGCGATCGGATCGGGCTCGAGCTCGACGTCGAAGGCATGGGCCAGCGCGGTATTGCCGCGCGAGACCGGACGCGAGACCCGCACCATCTGCTGCGCCGGGCGCGGCTTGCGCTGGCGCGGCGCCGCCGATGTCGGGCTTTTGGCGCGGCCGGAGAGGCCGAGCCTATGCACCTTGCCGATTACAGCGTTACGAGTCACATTCCCGAGCTCGGCGGCGATCTGGCTGGCGGAAAGTCCGCTCTCCCAGAGCTTTTTCAGCTGCTCGACGCGATCTTCGGACCAGGTCAATACGGTCATCGCACTCTTCCCTTCACCTCGCGCGGGCCAGTCTCGTGGGGCCGCACCGCGATGCAAATCCAAGAAAACCCTTGCGGGCAGAATCCCTTAGCCCTCGCCGGGCGCGGAAAGCGCGCCCGAACGTACACACGAACAAACAGACTCCTTGGGATCAGAACTGCCGCACGAGATGTCGTACCCGACAGCCAGAACGCTACAATATGCCGTGACTCCCGCGCAAGAGTCCGACTTCGCAGTCCACATGTTCCGCTTGGCTCGGATTTTCGTGCACACCGGAATCTTCCGGGCTTGCGCTGCCGGTTGCGGGGTGCGTCGTGGCATGTTGACAGTTATCGCCGCAGGCCTACAATGGTGCCACGTGCTGCCCTGAAAAGGCGGCACGTTTTGTTTTCCGGACCCGATCATTGAAGCGGTGGCGCAAATGCTCGCATCATGACGGGCCGCCCGCCTCTCAACTGATTACCAAGTGATTGAGACGTGATCGCCATGACCAAGAGCGCCACCTCGCATCTGCTTCCCGTTTTCGCCAGGGTCGACCTCGCCTTCGAACGCGGCGAGGGCGCGTGGCTGACCACGACCAACGGCGAGCGCTATCTCGATTTCACGTCGGGCGTCGCGGTGAACGCGCTCGGCCATGCGCATCCGTATCTCGTCGCAGCGCTGCAGCAGCAGGCGACGAAGCTGTGGCATATGTCGAACCTGTTCAAGAGCCCGGATGGCGAGCGGCTGGCGTCGCGGCTGTGCGAACAGAGTTTCGCCGACTTCGTCTTCTTCGCCAATTCCGGCGCCGAGGCGATGGAATGCGCCATCAAGCTCACGCGCAAGCATCACGCCGCCAAGGGCCATCCGGAACGCTATCGCATCATCACCTTCGAGGGCGCGTTTCACGGCCGCACGCTGGCGACGTTGGCGGCGACCGGCTCGCCGAAATATCTCGAAGGTTTTGGGCCGCCGGTGGAGGGTTTCGATCAGGTCGCGCTCGGCGATCTCGACGCCGTCAAGAAGACGATCGGCGAAAACACCGCCGGTATCCTGATCGAACCGCTGCAGGGCGAAGGCGGCGTGCGTGCGGCGCCGCAACCGTTCTTCAAGGCGCTGCGCCAGCTCTGCGACGACAACGGCCTGCTGCTTGTCTTCGACGAGGTGCAGACCGGCATGGGCCGCACCGGCGAATTGTTTGCCCATCGCCGTCTTGGCGTGACGCCCGACGTGATGTCGCTGGCGAAAGCGCTCGGCGGCGGTTTCCCGATCGGCGCCTGTCTCGCCACCGCCGACGCGGCGGCCGGCATGACGCCGGGCTCCCACGGCTCGACCTTCGGTGGCAATCCGCTCGCGGTCGCAGCCGCCAATGCCGTGCTGGACGTCATGCTGAAGCCCGGCTTCTTCGACCATGTGCAGACGATGTCGCTGCTGCTGAAACAGAAGCTCGCCGCGGTGATTGATCGTTATCCAGGCGTCGTCTCCGAGGTGCGCGGCGAGGGGCTGTTGATCGGGGTCAAGGCGGTGGTGCCGTCGGGCGATCTGGTCGCGGCGTTGCGCGCGCAGAGGCTGCTCACGGTCGGCGCCGGCGACAACGTCGTGCGCTTCCTGCCGCCTTTGATCGTCACCGAGGCCGAGATCGAGCAGGGCGTGACGAGCCTCGAGCAGGCCTGCGCCGCGCTTGCGGCCGATCCGAAGCAGCGGGCGGCGCAATGATCGACCAGCCAACGAGCAATCAGCCACGGCATTTCCTCGACATCAGCGAGCTGCCGCTGCCGGAGTTGCGCAACATGCTGGCGCTCGGCAGCGCCATGAAGTCGAAATTGAAGGCGCACGAAAAGCCGGCCCGGCCGCTGGAGGGCAAGACGCTGGCGATGATCTTCGAGCGGCCCTCCACCCGCACCCGCGTGTCATTCGATGTCGGCATGCGCCAACTCGGCGGGGAATCGATCATGCTGACGGGAGCCGAGATGCAGCTCGGCCGCGGCGAGACCATCGCCGACACCGCGCGCGTGCTGTCGCGCTATGTCGATGCCATCATGATCCGCATCCTGAACCACGAGGCGCTGCTCGAACTCGCCGCCAATGCCACCGTGCCGGTGATCAACGGCCTGACGCGACGCTCGCATCCCTGCCAGGTGATGGCCGACCTGATGACCTTCGAGGAGCGTCGCGGCCCGATCGAGGGCCGCATCGTAGCCTGGACCGGCGACGACAACAACGTGCTGGCGTCCTGGGCGCACGCAGCGTTGCGCTTCAAGTTCAACCTGCGTGTCGCCACTCCGCCGCAGCTCGCGCCGAACAAGGCGATGAAGGACTGGATCAAGGCCGTGCAGGCGCCCATCGTGCTCGGCAGCGATCCGGAAGCGGCCGTCCGCGGCGCCGATTGCGTCGTCACCGACACCTGGGTGTCGATGGGCGACAAGGATGGCGAGCACCGCCACAATCTGTTGCGGCCTTACCAGGTCAACGCGAAACTGATGTCGCTCGCCAAGCCCGACGCGCTGTTCATGCACTGCCTGCCCGCTCATCGCGGCGAAGAGGTCACCGACGAGGTGATCGACGGCCCGCAATCGGTGGTGTTCGACGAGGCTGAAAACCGCCTCCACGCGCAAAAGGGCATTCTGGCCTGGTGTTTTGACGCCGCGGGATAGGAGCCGAAAAAAATCTGTCGTCGTCCCGGCCAAGCGACTTGTCAGCCGCAGCGCGAAGAGCGAAGGCGGGAGCGCGATCCGGGATCCATCACCAGGATCTGTGGCTGCAAAGGCTCGGGCCGCAATCGAATCCAACAATTGACCGCCGGTGGTCATCGGTCCCGGCATTCGCCGGCACGACGGCGGAGAGAGTCCTCGAGTAACGTGGCCCGTGTCAAACCCCTTTCGCATTCGGCCTGCCGACCCCAGATAAAGCGCCATGACGTCTCAATCCCCCGATACAAAAATCACGCTGCAGAGCCCGGTCCGCGCGCCGTCGCCGGTTCCGGTCGACGATGCGGTGCTGCCGTTCGAGGTCGATGCGCTCGACCTGCGCGGGCGCCTGACCAGGCTCGGTCCCGCGCTCGACGACATCCTGACCAAGCACGATTATCCGGCGCCGGTCGGCAAGCTTTTGGGCGAAGCGATCGTGCTCACGACCTTGCTCGGCTCGTCCCTGAAATTCGAGGGCCGCTTCATTCTGCAGACCCAGAGCGATGGTCCGGTGTCTTTCCTGATCGTGGATTTTCGCGCGCCGGACCGGTTGCGCGCCTATGCGCGCTACGACGCGAAGCGGCTGAAAGCGGGGCAGGATTCAGGCAGCCTGCTCGGTCACGGCCATCTCGCCATGACCATCGACCAGGGACCGGAGATGAGCCGCTATCAGGGCCTCGTGGCGCTGGATGGTGGCGGCCTGGAAGCCGCGGCCCATGAATATTTCCTGCGCTCCGAGCAGATCCCGACCCGGGTTCGCCTTGCGGTGGGCGAGGAATGGCGCGGCGGCGACGGCGGCAAGCATCGCTGGCGCGCCGGCGGCATCCTGATGCAGTTTCTGCCGAAAGCGCCCGAGCGCGCGCGGCAGGCCGACCTGCATCCCGGCGACGCGCCGGAGGGCACGCCGTTGCACACCGTCGCGGAGGACGACGCCTGGGTCGAGGGCCAGTCGCTGATCGCAACCGTCGAGGATGTCGAACTGATCGATCCGGATCTGTCCGGCGAGCGGCTGCTGTACCGGCTGTTCCACGAGCGCGGCGTCCGCGTCTTCAATCCGCTGCCGCTCGCCGCGAGCTGCTCCTGCTCGCGCGATGCCGTCTCCGCGATGCTGAAAAGCTTCACGCCGGAAGATCGCGCCGACATGGTCAAGGACGGCAAGGTCGAGGTGACCTGCGAGTTCTGCTCCTCGGTGTACCAGTTCACGCCGCATGAGGCGGGTGTGGAGGAATAGCGCTCGCTACGTCGCCTACAAAGGTGCGAATGGGCCGTGATCACCCCCCCCGCGCTGCATGGATGCTGCTTGAAATCTGGATCGCGTGGCAACTACAAGCCGTCATGGCGAGCGTCAGCGCAGCAACCCGCGGGTCCGTACTACGAGGTCCTTGAACGGCTTCGGCGCCTCGGTTCTGGCAATGTCCGACAGCGTCCATGCGGCGCGATGGATTGCTTCGCTGCGCTCGCAATGACGGTTTTCGCTGACGGGCGCATCCGCCCCCGTCAGTTCAACACCCGCTTGTGATGCGGGTTGTCGAGCGAGAATGTCGGCACGTCGATCTCGAAGCGCTCGCCGCTGTCGGTGACCATCTGATAGCGGCCTGTCATGAAGCCTGACGCGGTCGACAGCGGCACGCCGGAGGTATATTCGAAGTGCTCGCCGGGGGCGAGCACCGGCTGCTCGCCGATCACGCCTTCGCCACGCACTTCCTGCTGCCGGCCGGCGGCATCCGTGATGATCCAGTGCCGGCTCCGCAACTGCACGGTTTCGTCGCCATTATTGGTGATGACGACCGTATAGGCCCAGAAAAAGCGGGATTGGTCCGCCGACGATTGCTCCGGGCTGAAGCTCGGTTCGACGGTGACCTCGATCTTGCGGGTAATGGCGCGGTACATGACACCCTCATGATAGCGAAAAGTTCGACCGGAACCAAACGGCGGGGATCGGTCGAACACCGGTCAGGCAGTTTCCGCACCGAATCAGTGCCGGTCGTGTGGCCGACCCGGTTCCAGGCCGAATCCGCTGGCGTTGTTCCGTCGCAAATGACTTGCAAGCTGCGGAGCGGTGCTATCTTTAGCCTTGCGCCGGCACCCTGTCGCCGGCCGGATCACGGTGCCTCACGATGTCGCTTGCCGATCGAGTTGCCGCACCCGCCGTTGCCGGAGCCGCAGCGGACGCGGTCGCGCGCGAGAAGGCGGCGGCGCGCGCACCGTCGATCTCGCTTCCAGTGGTCGGCGAGCGCGAACTGCGGCTCGATTTGTTCCGCGGGCTCGCGCTGTGGCTGATCTTCATCGATCATCTGCCGCCCAGCCTTCTGACCTGGCTCACGCTGCGCAATTACGGCTTCAGCGACGCCACCGAAATCTTCATCTTCATCTCCGGCTACACCGCGGCATTCGTCTATGGCCGCGCGCTGCTGGAGTCCGGCGTCGTGGTCGCGACCGCGCGCATCCTGCGCCGCGCCTGGCAGATCTATGTCGCGCACGTCTTTCTGTTCACGATCTTCCTCGCGGAAATCTCCTACGTCGCCACCAGCTTCGAGAATCCGCTCTATTCCGAGGAAATGGGGATCATGGATTTCCTCAAGCAGCCCGACGTCACCATCGTGCAGGCGCTGCTGTTGCGATTCCGTCCGGTCAACATGGACGTGCTGCCGCTCTACATCGTGCTGATGCTGTCGCTGCCGCTGATTCTGGTGCTGATGCGATGGAAGCCCGACGTCACGCTGGGATTGTCGGTTCTGCTCTACGCCGTGACCTGGCAATACGATCTGTATTTCTCCGCCTATCCGAACGGGGTCTGGGCCTTCAACCCGTTCGCCTGGCAATTGCTGTTCGTGTTTGGCGCCTGGTGCGCGCAGGGCGGCGCCAAGCGGATGACGCGCATCCTGTCGTCGCCGATCACGCTGTGGATCTGCTTTGCCTATCTGCTGTTCTCGTTCCTGGTCACGTTGACCTGGTATGTGCCGCAGCTCAGCCACTTCATGCCGCGCAGACTAGAGCAGTGGATGTATCCCATCAGCAAGACCGATCTTGACGTGTTGCGCTTCGCGCACTTCCTGGCGCTCGCTGCCGTCACGGTGCGTTTCCTGCCTAAAGATTGGCCGTACCTGAAATCACCGTGGCTGCGACCGTTAATCCTGTGCGGCCAGCACTCGCTTGAGATATTCTGCCTCGGCGTGTTTTTGGCCTTCGCTGGCCATTTCCTGCTGGCGGAGCTTTCGGGCGGGACCGCGTTGCACTTTATTATCAGTATTTCCGGAATCCTGATCATGTCGGCCGCGGCATGGCTGTTTTCATGGTACAAGCATTCCGCCGACAAGAGTGGGTCCAAAGCCAAGGCCACCGGCGGCAACGCCGATTTGGCGGGAGGGGGGGCATGAAGTTCGTCTCAGGGGCAATCCTGAGTGTGAGCCTGCTGGCCGGTTTTCTGGCCGCTGTTCCCGTGCGCGCCGAAGATGCTCCTGTGGCTACGCCGGCGCCAGCGGCGTGCGAGGTTCCCGACTATCTCCTCTCCGGCGACAACGTGCTGCCAAAGGTCGCGGACGCCATCAAGGCCGGTGGTCCGCTGAATATTCTGGTCGTGGGCAGCCGGTCATCGACCATTAACGTTGGCGCGAATGCTTCGGAGGCAGCTGCCTATCCCGGCCAGATGCAGGCCGCCTTGAAGGCGAAGCTGCCGTCGAACGAGGTTAACGTATCCGTGGAAATACAGGCAAAAAAGACCGCCGAAGAGGTCGCTTCGGGCCTGTCGAAGTTAGTGGAAGTTAAAAAGCCTACTTTAGTGATCTGGCAGACCGGAACCGTGGATGCTATGCGCTCGGTCGATCCGGATGATTTCCGCACCGCCGTCGACGAAGGTGTTGTTGCGTTACGGGATGCCGGAACGGACGTGATTTTGATCAACCCGCAATATAGTCCGCGCACGGAATCGATGATTTCCGCGGCGCCCTACCTGGATAATATGCGTGTGGTGGCGCAGGATCACGAGATTCCATTGTTTGATCGTTTCGCGCTGATGAAAACCTGGTCCGAATCCGGCGAGTTTGACTTGTTCACGGCCGTTCATGGCGCAGAGCTTGCAAAGCGGGTTCACAATTGCCTTGGGCGCGCGCTGTCGGAATTCATTATGGCCGCCGCTCATCCGAAGGCCGCCCAAGAGAATTGAGTGAATTGAGAGAATTGAGGAAGTCTGTCCTTGAAG
>NZ_JBAURI010000464.1:0-4696 GCF_049581145.1 Bradyrhizobium sp. | reverse complement strand
GGTGACGCTGTTTCTGCCATCCAATGCGCTCGACCAGATTTTGGGTTCGACCATGGCGTCGAACAACCATACAGGTGTTGTTTTCAAACCGCGTCCGCTCGCGATCGCGATCATCTTCGTCGGTCTGTTCTCGAGGTCGCTTGCATCCACCTGGGCATCGTGACAGGGATCGCCGATCTACGGCGTCACGCCAGGATTTCCACCGGTGTTCCCTTATAGGCCGGGGTCTGCGAATTCTTTTCGTGGTAGCCGAGCGGCACCAGAGGGTTGAGCTCGGGGTAATAGCCGGCGACGCAGCCCGGCGGCAGGTCGTACGCCGTCACCGCCAATCCGTTCACGCGCCTCGTGAAGCCATCCTGCACCGCGCAGACCAGGTCGACCTTTTGTCCCTCGGCGAGGCCGAGGCGGGCCATTTCATCGAGATTGATCAGGACGATGTCGCGGCTGCCCTCGAGCCCGCGCAAGCGGTCGGAGAAGCCGTAGATCGTGGTATTGAACTGGTCGTTCGAGCGAAGGGTGATCAGGGTCATGACATCGCGACCGGCGGGCGGCTCCCCCAGCGCCGAGAGGGTCGTCGGCACCGTGAATTGGGCCTTGCCGCTTTGCGTCTTCCACGTCCGCTCCCGCGCCGGATTCCCTCTGTAGAACCCGCCCGGCTCGAACAGCCGGTCGTTGAAGCGCGCAAAATAGTCTGGATAGGTCTGGGCGATCAGGTCGCGGATCAGGTCATAATTTCCGGTCCACTCCTCCCATTTCAGTCTGGGATTCGCCGGCAGGGTCGCCTTGGCGAGGCCTGCCACAATCGCCGTTTCGGATTTCAATTGCCTGCTCGGCGGTTCCGCAGTGCCGAGCGAGCCATAGATATGCGAAAGCGAGTCCTCCACCGAGACCGCCTGAGGGCCGCTGGACTGGATGTCCGAGTCGGTGCGTCCGAGGCAGGGCAGGATATAGCTCACCTGCCCGGGTGTGAGATGGGAGCGGTTGAGCTTGGTCGCGACGTAGACGGTCAGGCGCAGTCTGGGCCAGACCTTTTCCATCCGCTCGCGGTCGGGCAGCGCACGCACCAAGTTGCCGCCCAGCAAGATCATCGCCTTCACGCGATCGTCCAGGATTGCCTCGCAGGCATGGACCGCGTTCAGGCCATCCTCTTGGGGCGGGTCGATGCCGAACAGCTCCCGCAGCTTCTCGGCCGGCATGTGCGCCGATTTTTCGCCGATGCCGACGGTGCGCTGTCCCTGCACGTTGGAGTGACCGCGGACCGGCGAGATGCCGGCTCCGGGCCGGCCGATATTGCCGCGCATCAGCAGCAGGTTGCAGAGCATCCCGAGGTTCAGCCAGCCGTTGACATGCTGGGTCAGGCCCATGCCGTAAATCCCTATGGCCTTGTCCGCGGACAAGTATATCTGCGCCGCCTCCTCGATCATGGCGCGGCTCAGACCCGAATGCCGCTCGATCTCGTCCCAGGACGCGGCGCGCACGGCCGCGGCGGTTTGCTCGAAGCCGGTGGTTTCGCGGGCGATGAAATCGCGGGCCAGCGCGGTTCCGGGCGCGGCGTCCTCGGCGGCGAGCACGCATTTCATGAGCCCGGCAAGCACCGCGATGTCGCCCCCGGGGCGCACCTGGTAGTACTTGTTGGAGATGCGCGTAGCCGATCCTACCGTCATCTGCACGATGTTTTGCGGGTCGACGAATTCGATCAGGCCGCGCTCGCGCACAGGGTTGAAGGTGACGATGCGGCAACCCCGCTGCACCGCGCTTTTCAGGACGTGGAGGAAGCGCGGGCTGTTGCTGCCCGTGTTCTGGCCGAAGAAGAAGATCGCATCGCAGTGATCGAAATCCTCCAATGTGCAAGTTCCGACCGGCGTGCCGATGAAGGTTTTGAGGTTCACCGACGTCGTCTCGTGGCACATGTTCGACGATTGCGGAAGGTTCTGGTGGCCCATCGCCCGCGCGAACAGCGCGTAGAGATAGGACGCTTCGAGGCCGGCATGGCCGGAGGCGTAGAACACGGCCTGTTTGGGATCAGCGAGGGCCTTGAGCTCGCGGCCGATCTCCTCGAATGCCGCGTCCCACGACACCGCACGGTAGCAGTCGCGGTCGGGATCATAGCGCATCGGCGCGGTCAGACGGCCGGCCGTTTCGAGGTCGTGATCGTGCCAATTGCGCAGCTCCGTGAGCCTGTGCTGCGCGAAGAAGTCCGGATCGGCGCGGCGCTCGTCCAGCTCCCACAGCGTCGCCTTCGCGCCGTTCTCGCAAAATTCGAAGGTGTGCGGATTGGCCGGTTTGGCCCAGGCGCAGGAGGGGCACATCACGCCCTTCGGTTTGTTCAATTTCGCCAGAATGCCGAGCGCACGGGTCGAACTGGATGCCTCGCCGAAGATGCGAGAGACGCCGCGGAGAGATCCCCACCCGCCGGCGGCGTCGCTGTCGTGCGGCGTCTTGGGATCCTGGTCGATGGCGCTGTGGCGGGGCGGGGATGTCAGGGTCATGGACGTGCCTCATATACCTTCGAACCGGATCATACATTGAACCGGATGGGCGCTCGCTGGTTCCACAGGTGAGAGCGTGGCTTCAGGGATTCGAGCGTCGTAACACCGCGGTCGTGCTTGCTGCTCGCCCGACACACGCGGCGCGCAGTCAGTGTCGCCGCACGACGTCGCGGCCCGGCAACCGACATGCCGGGCCGGACCGTACGGTTCAATGACTCAATGACTGCCTTGGCTTGGGTTGCTCGTATTATTGGAATTACTGGAATTCGAGGTGGAATTGGAGCCTTGACCGACCGTATTCGGCCCGTTAGTGCCCTGGTTGGTATTTTTGATCTCGTTCTCGCTGACCTCCGTGATGGAATCGGGATTGATCACCATCATGACCGGGTTGTTGTTCTGATCTTCAGCGCGAACGAGGAAGGAGCTCGGCATCAGCTTGATGTTCTTGAAGCCCGCGTGCTCCAGATTCGTCTTGATCTGCTGAGCGATCTTGGCCGTGGTTTCCGGCGAGGGTGTCGAGGAGCTTTGCTGTGGGTTGGCAGCGGCGGGGGTCTGTGGATTGCTCGTGCCTTGCGCGAGGACCGGAGAGCTCAGCAGCAGGCTTGCTGCTATGATGACGATACGTTGCATGCTTTATTTCCTTGTTTGTCGCCCCGAGCCACAACTGGTCGTGAGTTGTGAAGTTCCTGAGATTTTGGGGTCGACTTTCGTCGGACGCCGCTTGTTGCCTCTGGTCAGGAGGTCGTTTCGCCCGGGAGAGAGGTAGGCTCACCAAGTGTCTCGCGCACGTAAAGTCGCTTCACCGCGATGAAGGCCATCACGGTAATCGGTGCAGCGAAGATGATCGCGACTTCGCCGAAGATAAAGCTGATCGCAACGATGCTGAGCAGCAACACCGCGGGAGGGACAAATACCATGCGCCGCTGGATTATCGGGACGATCACATTGCCCTCGATCTGGTGAATAATGACGTAGGCGATGATCGTCCAAAGCACCGCGGAAGGACCGCTGGTCACCGCGACCAGAATGGCCGGAATCGAGGCGATGATCGGCCCCAGATAGGGGACAAATTCGGCCACGCCCGCCATCGCCCCCAATGCGAGCGGCGAGGGCAGGCCGATCAACCAAACGGCGAAAGTCGAGAGCGCGCCCACGAGGAGCATCTGGATGCCTTGGCCGAGCAACCAGAGACGCAGCGCTCGGCCCAAGTCATCGATGGTCTCGCTGGCAAGCTGACGTGATGACGGAGGAAAGAGCAGTTCCGCGCCTTTACGATATAGCTCGGGCTGCACCGCAAGGTAGACACCGGCCGCCACGGTAAAAAGCACCGCCTCCATGAAACGGGCGCTCAACTGAACGACATTGCTTGCCATGTAGGTCAGCGAAAAACTGGCGCCGTCCAGGTGCGATAACAGCAACCGGCCGAGCTGCGTCCTGTGCAACTCGTCCGTTATTCCGCTTGCTGCGCTGTCGGCACGATGGAAGACGTCCTGGAGTTCGGAATTGAGATGCGTCCCGAACAGGAAACCTGCTCCGCCAATCGCGAGCAAAAGAAGGAGGCCCGAGAGCGCAAGGGCGGCGCCTCGCGGCAGACGGCACCATCGCACGAAGGGATCGCTCACGAGGTCAAGCAACAATGCAATCAGCAGCGCGCCAATGCAGATGAGGACGAAATCGCGAAGATACCAGAGCAGGAATGCGAGATATGCAAGAGCGATCGCGATTGCCGCTCGCTTGACGAATTTGGGGTGTGCCGAGTCCATGACCCTATCGCATTGACGGTATCTTCACGGTCAACGGACGGAGAACGACCATGTTCCTCGCTCTGTCTTGGTGGTGCCCGGCGCCTGGATCATGCCGTTGCGGTGCGGGGCCAAGGGGCGGGGCTCCGGCATTCCCCTCGCAGACAGAAAAGCAGTCAGTCCGTTACCGTACCAAAGCGATCCCAATTCGGAACCGGGCCGAGGCGCTCTCATTGGACTGGGGTCTATGTCCGCCATCGGCATCGAAGCTTGTGCCCCGAAAGGAGTGTCTATGAGATACGTCACGATCACCGCGGCCGTCCTGATCATCGCGGCTCCATCAGCCTACGCGGCAGAGCAGGCCGGCAGGCCCGCTTCAGCCGACCAGCAGTTTGTCGACCAGGCCGCCAACATCAATTTGCTCGAGATCGATGCGGCTCACCAAGCCGAGCAGAAAGCAGCGGA
>NZ_JBAURI010000463.1:0-2487 GCF_049581145.1 Bradyrhizobium sp. | reverse complement strand
GCTCTATTGTGATAATAAAATGACAGTCGAATCAACTTGGGTTTCGCAGGAAATGGGGACTTGACGTCATTAGGCGGCGAAGCAGGCGCGCAAGGGCGGGCGCGGATCACCCTTCTCCACGGCGTCCTTCCGCTCAGGCCGCGCGAGGCTCTGCGCGACGCCTTCGCCGGCGTCACGCTCGCCTCGATGAACATTCCCCAGGTGCTCGGATACACAAGGATAGCCGGGACCCCCGTCGTCACTGGCCTTTACACCGTTCTCCTGCCACTCCTCGCCTTCGCCGTCTTCGGCTCGTCGCGCCATCTGGTTGTGGCGGCTGATTCGGCGACCGCTGCGATCTTCTCGGGCGCGCTCTCCCATATGGCGCCGCCCGGCAGCGACCGGTACATGGCGCTGGTCGGTATGCTGACGCTGGAGACGGCTGGCGTGCTTCTGGTCGCGCGCGTCTTCAAGGCCGGCTTCCTCGCCGATTTCCTGTCGCGCACGGTGCTGGTCGGGTTCCTGACCGGGGTCGGGGTGCAGGTCGGCGTCGCGATGCTCGGCGACATGCTCGGGGTCGCCGTGGCCTCCCGCCATACCGTGGTCCAACTATGGGAGGTCGTGCGGGCGGCGCCGTCGGCGGACGGCCGCGTCGTGGCCTTGTCGATCTTCGTCGCCGCGAGCATTCTCCTCGCCCGCCGGTTCGCGCCCCGCTTTCCGGCGCCGCTGGTTCTGGTTGTCGGCTCAATCGCGGCCAGCGCCTGGCTCAATCTGGCCGAGCGCGGCTTTGCGGTCGTCGGTCCGGTGCCCGGGGGGCTGCCGTCGTTTAAATGGCCGAACGTGAGCTGGAGCGATACGCTGGCGCTGCTGCCGGTCGCCGCCTCGTGCTTCGTCATGATCATCGCCCAGAGCGCGGCGACGGCGCGCATTTATGCTGTGAAGGACAGAGAGCGCGTCGACGAAAACGCCGACATCCTCGGACTCTCGGCCGCCAACGCCGCCGCGGCGCTCAGCGGCGCCTTCGTGGTCAATGGCAGCCCGACCCAGACGGCGATGGCGGAAGGGGCGGGCGCGCGGAGCCAGGTCGCGCAGCTCGTCTTCGCCGCCGTCGTGGTCCTCGTATTGCTGTTCCTGACCGGCCCGCTGCAGCACCTGCCGCGCTGCGTTCTGGCGAGCATCGTGTTCACCATCGCCGTCGGCATGCTCGACATTCAGGGCCTCGGCGCCATCAAGCGCGAAAGCCGGGGCGAATTTCTTCTGGCTTTGTTCACCGCCGCGGCGGTGCCGGCGATCGGCGTCGAGCAGGGCATCCTGCTTGCGATCGCGGCCTCGCTCGGTCGCCACGTCCGCCACAGCTACCGGCCGCACGCGATGGTGCTCGTCCCCGGCGCGCAGGAGCGGTTGGAGCCGGCCGCTCCGGGCCTCGAGACCGATCCCGGGCTCATCGTCTACCGGTTCGGAGCGGACCTCTTCTACGCCAACGCCGACCGCTTCGCCGACCAGGTGCGGGGCCTTGTCGCCGGCGCGCCCGAGCCGGTCCGCTGGTTTGTCATCGATTGCGCCGCGGTCTTCGACATCGACTACACCGCCGCCCGCACCATACGCGACCTCATCGACGAATTGACGAGCGCCAAGGTCGGCCTGGTGCTGGCGCGCGTCAACGCCTTCCTGCGCTCGGATCTGGTGCGCCACGGCGTCGCCGCGGCGGTCGGCGAGGACCGGATCTTCGACACCCTGCACGAGGCGCTGGCTGCGGTCAGCGCCGGCGGGCGCCTCGCGGGCGGGACGAAAAGCGCATTCTCCGGTTAGCTGTTCAGTCGACGGCGCTCACAGCGCCACATGGGCCACGGGCGACGCGGAATCCGCGGCCGGGGGCGGTCCTTCATGGCTTGGAGCGGGTTCCGCCAGCTCCACTCTATGCGCCTCCTCCAGGCATTTTCGCACCGCCTCATGAAGTGAACTCGCAACATCGGTACGGCCGGTAATTCCCTGCGCCGATCGATCCCCCCGCGGCGCATCGTCCGGCTCCCAGAACCCGATCACGATCGGGGAGTGCGGAAATCGTTGTTGGATTCGGCGCAAAAGGTAGCGCAAATGCGGCGGGCTGCCGATAAGCTCGACGTAGGTGACGCACACCATTGCGACACCGGTGGGGTCGAGCCCGCCGATCCCCGACCTGGACGACGCGTGACGCGGCGCCGCTTGCGCGCCCAGCCCATGTTTGCGCAGCAACTGCGCCAGCATCTCCGCCGCGACGCCGTCGAGGGCGCCGCGCCCTGGAACGCAAAGCACGCTTCGTTCGGTGCGCCAGATTTCGGGTAGACGCGAGTCCTCCTGGACATGTTCTTCCGGCGCGGGTTGGGAAGAAGTCTCGCGTTCCGGGCGCGCGACCCCCGCAACCTCGACCACCGCCGCCTTGGCTTGCTTATCAGTGAGCACCGGGTCGAAATCGTCGTGCGGTTCAAGATCCTGGATCAGTCCAACCATTTCCTCCTGGATTGTTTCAAG
>NZ_JBAURI010000462.1:0-2115 GCF_049581145.1 Bradyrhizobium sp. | reverse complement strand
GGGACGATCAGCCGCGGGTGCGCGAGCGGATCATGAAGCTGTCGAAAGTGTACTCGGCGACCTGCCACCACAGATACTGGTCGGAGCGGTAGGCCTGCATCGCATCGATGGATTTCTTGAAGTCGGGATTCTTGGCGGAAATTTCCGCCCACAATTCGTTGGTCGCCTTCAGGCAGGCTTCCAGCACTTCGTTGGTGAAGGGCCGCAGCTGGGTGCCGCCGGCGACCAGGCGCTTCAGTGCCGCCGGGTTCTGCATGTCGTAGCGCGCCGCCATCCATTGGTTGGCGGCGGCTGTCGCGTTGCTGATGATCGCCTGGTAATTCTTCGGCAGCGAATTCCACTTATCGAGATTGCAGAAGGCGTGCACGGTCGGGCCGCCTTCCCAGAAACCCGGATAGTAGTAATACTTCGCGACCTTCTGGAAACCGAGCTTCTCGTCGTCATAGGGGCCGACCCATTCGGCGCCGTCGATGGTGCCCTTCTCCAGCGCCGGATAGATGTCGCCGCCGGCAAGCTGCTGCGGCACCACACCGACCTTCTGCAGTACCTGGCCCGCGATGCCGCCGATCCGGAATTTCAGACCGGAGAGGTCGGCAACCGTCTTGATCTCCTTGCGAAACCAGCCGCCCATCTGGGTGCCGGTGTTGCCGCAGGGAAAACCGATCACGCTGAATTTCTTGAAGAACTCGTTGCCGAGCTCCATTCCGCCGCCCTGATACCACCACGAGTTCTGCATCCGGGCGTTCAGCCCGAACGGCACCGAGGCATAGATCGCAAAGGTTGGGTCCTTGCCGACATAGTAGTAGGAGACGGTGTGGCTCATCTCGACCGTGGCATTGGACGTCGCATCCAGCGCCTGCAGGCCCGGAACGATCTCGCCAGCGGGAAAGATCTGGATCTGGAATTTGTTGTCGGTCATTTCGGCGACGTATTTCGCGAACTCCTCCGAAGCGCCGTAAAGCGTATCGAGCGACTTCGGAAAGCTTGACGTCATGCGCCATTTGATATCGGGCGAGGATTGCGCGATCGCGGGCGACGCCACCGCAGCGACCGCTGCGCCGGTTGCCGAAACCTTCAGGAAATCACGACGCTTCATCAATCCATCTCCTTACGTTCGGGAGGTTTCCCGTATCGTCCAAGCTCGCGCGCTTGTTTGCCAAGCTCTGGACGCTTGCCAAGCCCTTGAGGCTTGCCAAGCTCCTGGCTCGGCGAATCCTGTCCTGCGTCAAACCGACGACGCTCCGGCGGCGGCTTTATCACGGATGCGCGGCGCGCGAAAACGCGACGAAGGCATGACAGCACTGAACCAAAGTCGCATATCGCTGGAAAACCGGCTCAGGCCGCGGCGATGACGCCCTGCAGCTGATCACGCACTTTTGCGCCGATGGCGCGGTAGATCGCCGCGTGCGGGCCGTCCGGCTCGCTGACCACAACCGGGTTGCCGGCATCCGAGGTGACGCGGATCGACATGTGCAGCGGGATCTCGCCGAGAAACGGAACGCCCAGCCGCTCCGCCTCGTGCCGCGCCCCGCCATGGCCGAAAATGTCGGACCGCGTGCCGCAGTGCGGGCACTGGAAATAGCTCATGTTCTCGACGATGCCGAGCACCGGCACATTGACCTTGCGGAACATCGCAAGCCCGCGCCGGGCGTCGATCAGCGACAGGTCCTGCGGCGTGGAGACAATCACCGCGCCCTTCAGCGGCACGTTCTGCGCCAGCGTCAGTTGCGCATCGCCGGTGCCGGGCGGCATGTCGACCACCAGCACGTCGAGCGTGCCCCAGGCGACGTCGCGCAGCATCTGCGTGATCGCCGACATCACCATCGGCCCGCGCCAGATCATCGCGGTGTCTTCCTCGACCAGGAAGCCGATCGACATGATCGCAAGGCCGAAGCGCACGATCGGTATCATCTTCTTATCGTCGTCGAGCTGCGGCTTCTCGTGAATGCCGGTCAGCCGCGGCACCGAGGGGCCGTAGATGTCGGCATCGAGCAGTCCGACCCGCAGACCGAGATCGCGCAGGCCCAGCGCCAGGTTGAGCGCGGTGGTCGATTTGCCGACGCCGCCCTTGCCCGATGCCACCGCGATCACGCCGGCAATGCCCGGGATTTCAGC
>NZ_JBAURI010000461.1:0-9882 GCF_049581145.1 Bradyrhizobium sp. | reverse complement strand
CCGCCGGATTGGAAGCGGGTTGCCGCGGCATGACGCATGCGATCGAGGTCCGCAATCTGTATCGCGAATTCCAGCAGAGCGGCGCCGGTTCCGCTCGCCCGGTGCGCGCGGTCGACGGCGTGACATTCTCGCTTCCTGCCGGCAATGTGCTGGGCGTGGTCGGCGAATCCGGCTGCGGCAAGTCGACCTTGGCGCGGCTGATCATGGGCCTGCTGCCGCCGAGCTCGGGCGAGGTCCTGGTCGACGGCCGCAGCCTCGCCGCCATGGACCGGCGCGAGCGCGCCCGCCTGATCCAGCCGGTGTTCCAGGATCCATTCTCCTCGCTGAATCCGCGGCAGCGGGTCCGCGATATCGTCGGCCTGCCGCTGGCGGCGCAAGGCGACCTGCCGAAGCCGCGGCAGCTCGACCGTGTCATGGAGATGCTGGCGCGGGTCGGGATCTCCAGCGAGATGGCCGAGCGCCGGCCGCGCGAATTGTCCGGCGGCCAGCGGCAGCGCGTCGCGATCGCCCGCGCGCTGGTGCTGCATCCCCGCATCGTCGTCTGCGACGAGCCGACCAGCGCGCTCGATGTCTCGGTGCAGGCCCAGATTCTCAATTTGCTCGCGGAGCTGCGGCGCGAGCTCGGGCTGACCTATCTCTTCATCAGCCACAACCTGGCCGTGGTCGAACATATCGCAACCGAGGTGGCGGTGATGTATCTCGGCCGCATCGTCGAGCACGCGCCGGTCGAGGCGCTGTTCCGCGCCCCCGCGCATCCCTACACCCAGGCGCTCCTGGCCTCGGTGCTGACGCCCGATCCGGCGCTCGGCATTCCCGATGTCGGTCTCGGCGACCTCTATCCCGATCCGACCAATATCCCGCCGGGCTGCCGCTTCCACCCGCGCTGCCCGCGCGCCCTGCCGCAATGCGCGGAGACCATGCCGGACAACATCCGCAAGGACGGCCGCCTGGTCGAATGCCTTTTGGCGGCGCCGGGCCAGGACACTATTTCCACATCGTTGCAGTTGTAGAATGGCTAGAGCGATTGGATCGGACCCTGGTCCGATCTCATCGCGAAACCCATCGCCGTGCGGTCGAAGTCGTGGGTTTCGCAAGCGCTCAACGCATCCTACCTTCTCCTGCTACTTCCAGCTCGACAGGTAGAAGCGCGGGATGTCGTCCGCAAAGCCCTGGAAATTGAGCTGCTTGACGAAGGCGACGGTACGGACCTGGCTGAACAACGGCACGAAGTCGACGCGCTCGGTGGCGAGATGGATCGCCTCGCTATAGGCGTGACGGCGGATTTCCGGATCGATGCTGGCGCCGGCTTTCTTCAGCAGCTCCTGGACATCGGCGTCATGGGCATAATCGTCGAGCCCGCCGCCGAGAAAATAGGGCATGAAAGCCGAGACATCGTTGACGGAATTGCTGCCCCAGCTGCCGCAATACAAGGGAGCCTCGCCCTTTTCCGCCTTCTGGATCACCGCGCCGATCTGCAGCTGCTGGACGCCCAGGTTGATGCCGACGGCCTTGAGGTAGTTCTGCAGCGCGCCGTTGATCTGCGGCGTGTTGTAGCTGACGAGCTCGGTCTCGAAGCCGTTGGGATAGCCGGCCTCGGCGAGCAGCTGTTTGGCCCGGACCGGGTCGTAGGGATATTTCACCGCCGCCGCAACGTCACAGCCGAACTGCGTCGGGTAGCACGGCGTATCGATCACCTCCGCGTCGCCCTGGATCAGCTGCCTGGCCATCGTGGCGCGGTCGATCGCCATCATGATCGCCTGCCGCACCTTCGGCTTGGTCAGCGGATTGTCGGCCCCGGTGCGGCCGGCGGCGTCGATGGTCATGAAATTCACCCGCATGGTGGCGAAGCGCAGCGCCTGCAGCATCGGCACCCGCGCGATGTTGTCGTACTGATCGGCGTTGTAGCCCCAGATCCAGTCGGCGCGGCCGCCGAGCAATTCCGTGATCTCTGTGGTGGCGTCCGGCACTTCATGGATCCTGATATATTTGATGGCGGGATGGCCCTTGGGGCTGCCGGCATAGTGGCCGTCGAACCGTTCCAGATCGATCTCGGTGGTGCCGTCGACCTTGGTGATCCTGTAGGGACCGGTGCCGATCGGCGCATGGGAGAACGCCGCGGGCCCGACCTTCTCGCGATAGGCCTTTGGCCAGATCGGCGTGACCATGGCCAGATATTCCATCACCGCTGGCGACACGCCGGTGAGCTTGATGCGGACATGGAAGTCGTCGATCTTCTCGGCGCCGGCGAGCGAGGTGTAGTAGGCGGGGATCGCCACCTGCTTGTCATGGATGATGGTGTTGATCGTGTACACCACGTCGTCGGCCGTGAACGGATCGCCATTCTGGAACGTCACGCCCTGGCGCAACGTGAATTCGAGCGTGGTGTCATCGACCTGCTTCCACGATGTCGCCAGCGCAGGCTTCATCTCCATGGTCGTGGGATCGCGATACACCAGGCAGTCGAAGGCCTGGAACGCGACCACCATGCCGGTACGCTGCGAATTGTAGTAGGGATCGACATCGGGAATCGCATCGCGCCAGGTGATGCGCAGCGTGTCGGAGGATTTTTCCGCCAGCGCAGGCGCACCGAGCGTCAGGCAGACGGCCAGCACGATGGCGTGAAGCCAGGTTTTCCGAAGCCAGATATTCGATCGCATTGCTCAAGTCCCTTCAAAGCCAGATGGCGTCAAAGATGCCACGGCGCCCACAGGCGCGTATATAAGCAACCACCATGCCACGCCGCCGGCTTGCATCTGCCTGGCGGCTTTTTCGGCCGGATCTGGCCCACCGCATTCGGCGAGTCTTGATATCCCGGAGCACACTTGACTTCAGAGCAGTGAGCCGTGTTCTATATTGGATATTTTCAGGAATTGCCGGGAGGATCGCATGTCGCCCGCGAGATTGAAAAAGTTTTTTGCGCAATGGCCGGCCTGGGGCGCACTCATGCTGGGATTTGGAATGTTCGCCGGGGGCGCCAGAGCGGATCAATCGTGGCATCGGCCATCGGAGTCGGCGCCCGATCCGTCGGTTGGATCGGTTTCGAATCTAAACGAGGTCGCGATCCGGCTTGAGGGCGACAATGTCTTCATTTCGCAGGATGGAAGCGTCTTTGAGGAGTTGCGGCTGGGAGATACACCCGAGGCTGCGCATCTCAGGAGACTGTTGCGGGATGCGGGCGCTCAGGGGCAGTCGGTTTCCGTTCCCGTCGGCGCGATGATCGTCGCAAGCGGGGGTGGCAGCGGCAAAGGCGAAAAACCCAAACAACGAGTCTCGACCAAGACGCCCTATCCAGGAAAGGGTAAGTGATTTCTTGCCGCGGCAACGCGATCTCGTTCCTCGAACATTGCCGTCATCCGCAGGCGCCGGGAGTTTTGGCGGATTGGCCGACTGTCTCGATGCGGCAGTTCGGAAGACGTTCAGGCTTGGAACACATCGGACGGTTGCCCCGGAAGACACCCTGGCGCGTGTCGAACCCAAGGCGCGCCAAATCGGCGTCACCCGACTGGGCAATGTGACGGGTCTCGATCGCATCGGGATTCCCGTCACTGTTGCCGTCCGCCCAAACTCGCGCTCGTTTTCTGTCTCGCAAGGCAAGGGGCTCGGTCTTGGCCAGGCGCTCGCATCCGCCCTGATGGAGGCGATCGAGCTTTTCCACGGAGAAGATCTCTCGGAACGCACGGTGGTGACGAGTTTCCGCGAGCTGTCGGCGAAAACCTGCGTCGTGCCCCCCTGCTCGCTGTGCGGCACCGGCACTCCGCTGCCCGAGCAGGCCCAAATAGGATGGATCGAGGGTTACGACCTGCTCGGCCGCGAGGCGTGCTGGGTTCCCTGGGAAGTTGTACATACCGACTACACCTTGCCAACCAGCCACAGTGGGGCTCATTTCCTTTCCGGCACCAATGGACTGGCCGCGGGCAATCATATCGTCGAAGCAATCAGCTCCGCGGTCTGCGAACTCGTCGAACGCGATGCTGTCGCCCTCTGGCATACTCAAGGCGTGCGCGAGCGCTCGCGCTGCCGGCTGGATGTCGGATCAATTGACGACGAAGCCTGCCTGCGCCTTGTTGAATTATATGAAGCCGCGGACATCGCCGTCCGCCTCTGGGATGTGACGTCCGATATCGGTATTCCCGCATTCATTTGCGATATTCCCGCCGTGATCGACGGCGTGTCCGGTGGGATGCGGCGATTTCGCGGAGCCGGTTGCCATCCGCATCGGGGCATCGCGCTCGCTCGAGCGATGACGGAGGCGGCGCAAATCCGGCTCACCTATATCGCGGGCATTCGCGACGATCTCCCGCCTTCGGACTATATGGAGTCGGAGTCGGAAAAACTGGGCGCGGCTCTGCTCGACGCCGTCTCGCGAGCCGCCGAAGCCCGCTCATTTCGCAATGTCCCGACCTTCGATGGCGAGGACGTGGTGGCCGACGTCCGATGGGAGCTGCAACGCCTGCGCGCCATTGGAATTGAGCGACTTGTTGCAATCGACCTCACACGTCCAGACATCGGCATTCCCGTCGTCAGAATCGTCGTTCCGGGTCTCGAATGGGATTGCACGCATCGTGACTATGTCCGGGGTCCAAGAGCGCGACGCGCTGGCGGTCGCGCCGAATGATCGCCGTCATTTTTGCAGGTCCATCGTTGCCACCATCTCTCGCACCCAGCTGTGCCGGGGTCGAATGGCGCCCACCGGTTCGCCAAGGCGACGTTTACCTGGCGGCCTTGTCGCGTCCCGCGATCATCGGCATCATCGATGGTTACTTCGAAATCGAACCGACGGTCTGGCACAAGGAAATCCTTTGGGCGATGGCGCAGGGAATTCATGTCTATGGCGGTGCCAGCATTGGTGCATTACGGGCCGCGGAGCTTGCTGATTTTGGCATGAAGGGCATCGGATATGTCTACGAACAGTATCGGACCGCGGGGCTGACGGATGACGATGAGGTTGCGGTCATGCATGGACCCGAGGACGTCAGCTACGTGCAGGTCACCGAGGCGATGGTCAATGTCCGCACCACGATCGATCGCGCCCTCGCGCTCGGCGTGATCGACCCGGTCCTCGCCGCGGACCTGGTTCGAGTAGCGAAGTCGATATTCTACAAGGATAGAACCTACGAGGCGATTGTCAGGACCGCAACCGAGCTTGGGCTTGCATCGAAAGCGCTTGGCCGGTTTGAGAGCTGGCTCCCCGGCGGCAAAGTCGATCAGAAGCGCATTGATGCGGTGAACCTGCTGCGGGCCGTCACGGCGCATCTTGCCGGTGGGGTGACGCCCATGCAGGTGTCTTACCAGTTCGCGCACACCTTCGCCTGGGAAGAGGCGCGCCGCCGGACTGAGACCGCACGGGACCTCGCAGCGAGGCCCGCGCCGTGATCAGGCTGAAGACCATCGCGACCCGGAATCCCCCGGGCTCGTCCGATCACGGCTGGCCGGTCAAAAGGCCGAGATCACGCAGGCATTGCACCTTCTTGGCGGGGACGTCGGCATCAAGGAAGTCGAGCACATTGACATCGCGACCGCGGAGACGAAAGTCGACCGGCTGATTTTGCGACGCATCCGCGAGCACCTTGTACTTGTAGGTCTCGACAAAATCCTCCTCCGGCGAAACCGACGCGAAGAAGCTCACGAATTCCCTGTTGCGATAGACGTTTGAGATCACCTCGCGCGCCCCATCGAGCTTGGCTCTGCTTGTCGCGGCCCTCAACCTGTCCAGGTCGAACGCCACGGCGGGATCTTTTTGCCTGTTGTCATTCTGATCGCCGAAGCCGACCCATCGTCGCATATGCCGATGAAATCTGTTCGCATCCCATGACGTACCGAGAAAAGCGTCCTCGAAGCATGCGCTACGCGGCGGACCGCTCACCCTTCGTCGGGGGTGTCGAGGGTCCGTGCCGTCGGCATTGGTATCTGCAAGCAGAGCGTGCCCCAGCTCGTGAGCGAGCGCGGCCAGAAGCGTCAACCCCGGATCCGGGGGTGCGGCCGTGTGCAAGCCGGGGAGGCGCAGTCCGACGTGTCCGTGATGCGATAGAAGCTCATCCACGATTTGGTTTTCGCTATCCGCAAATGATCGCTTGCTCCGCAGGTCCCGATCCGAGATGGCGACGTAGACGCCCGTCCCCGGCGGCCGATCGGAGCCCTCCCAAAAGCCCCAGGAACTCCAGGAATCGCGGGAAGATCGTGTCACAAAAAGCTGCGTCAACCGGCAGAGCTTGGCTTTCATGTAGTCGGGTGCCCGGACATACACCTTCGCCAGAGCTTCCCTTTGCCGATCGGTCACCGCGGCGGTTTTGTCGCAGGCCGGCCGCCGGTAGGACGCACCAAAATCGGCCAGCCCGGGATCATAGCTCGTGTAGCAAGCTTTCTCCGCAAACCTCTTCCCGTCCGGATCACTGTCGCAAGCTCCCTGAAAATGACTGACGGGCGGCTCAGTCGGGCCGGCCGGCTCGGCCGCCCGAGCGACCTGGGCCGAAAAGAAAAAGATCAAAGGGATCAACGCGCTGGCTTTCATCTATCACCCCCCTCTAAATACCCGCCGGCGGGCTCTTCCGGCCCCGCAAAATCCACTCACCGAGTGCGTCTCCGCAGATCGCTACGGCATCGAATTCGGCAGCGATCGCCGACCTGACAAAAATCAAAATAATAATACACCGGCCAAGCCGAGGCCATATTGAACAATCAAGCTGACCGGGAATACAACTCAAACTATTTCGAGTCCAATTGCAAAGCGTGATGTCGCGAACCGGGAGCTGTCGGGTGATGGGTACGCCCTGACCGACGATTGTGCTATGCCAAAATGCCCGAGCTTGTAGGTGCGGCATGGAATGCCCAAACTGTCACGCAGAGGTCCTGCTGCGCGCGAACTTCTGCAGCCGGTGCGGCTCAGCGTTGTCCCTCGCCTGCTCATCCTGCGGTGAGACGAACGCGTCTGGCTCGAAATTTTGCATCAGGTGTAGCGCGCCGCTCGCGGCAACCAGCGACGTCACGCCAAGTCCCGAACTGGCGCCCGGCCTGCCGCCGCGCCCCTTATCAGGGGAGCGTTGCCACCTCACGGTGATGTTCTGCGATCTCGTTGGCTCGACCGAGCTCTCCGTTCATCTGGACGTCGAAGACCTTCAGGAGCTGATCGGCGCCTACCAGAGGCGGGTTGCAGAAATCGTGACCAGGTTCGGCGGCTTCGTCGCTCGTCGCGTCGGTGATGGCGTGCTGATCTACTTCGGATATCCGAACGCCGATGAAGACGATCCGGAGCAGGCCTTGCGTGCCGGCTTGGCCGTGATCGAGGCGGTCGGTCATATCGAGAGTGACGAGCCGCTTCGGGTGCGGTTGGGCATCGCCACCGGTCTGGCCGTGGTAGGCGATCTCATCGGGTCGGGAAACGCCAATGATTATGAGGTCCTGGGCGAGGTGCCCAATCTCGCCGCGCGACTGCATACTTTGGCTGAACCGAACTCGATCGTGGTCGCCGAGGGCACAAGGCGACTGGTCGGGTCGGTCTTCAGGCTGGAGGATCTGGGATTCAAGGCGCTGAAGGGCTTTGCCGAACCTCAACGGGCTTGGCGGGTTTTGGGGGAGAACCGATTCAAAGGTCGTTTCGAGGCGCTGCGATCGGCCGAGACACCTCTTGTCAACCGCCAACAGGAAATCGACCTCCTGCTTCGGCATTGGGCGCTGGCAGAGGCAGGCCAGGGGCAAGTCATCCTGTTCTGCGGCGAAGCTGGCATCGGCAAGTCACGCCTCACCGTGGCGCTCAGAAATCTGCTCGACGCCGCACCGTATGCCAGTTTGCGCTATTTCTGCGCACCTCATCATCAGGATAGCGCGCTCTTCCCAATCATCAATCATCTCGAGCATGAGGCTGGATTCGGCCGCGAGGACACGCTCGATGTGAAGCTCGACAAGCTGGAAGCGCTGATGGCCGACACCTCTGCCGCTATCGGCGATATCGGGCTTCTGGCCGACCTGCTGCTGCTGCCAACCGACCGCTATCCAACCGTTGAGGAAAACCCACGACGCAGAAAGGAGGAGACGTTTGCTGCGCTGCAGCGGCAGATCTCCGGCTGGGCGCGGCAAAAGCCGGTGCTGCTGATTTTCGAGGATCTGCATTGGATCGATCCGACCACGCAGGAGGTGCTCGATCTCTTCATTCGGCAGATTGAGCACCTGCCGGTGCTGCTGATCGCGACTTTCCGACCGGACTTCCTGCCGCCGTGGACCGATCAGCCGCATGTCACCATGCGGATCCTCAATCGACTCAGTCGACATGAGAGCGAGGCTTTGGTTCGGCAGCTCGCCCCAAAGAGAGCGTCATTGCCGAGTGAGCTGATCGGAGAAATTGTCGAGCGTGGCGATGGCGTACCGCTCTTTCTCGAGGAGGTGACCAGGACGGTCGTGGACGCGGAACCGGTCGATCGATCGGGATCGCCGGCAGGGCGCCCCTCGCTCTCCGTTCCCCCAACATTGCACGCCTCCTTGATGGCGAGGTTTGACCGGATCGGCTCGGCCGCAAAGGAAATCGCGCAAATCGGTGCGGCGATCGGCCGAGAGTTTTCATACGAGCTCATTTCCATGGTCGCCCAGCGCTCGGAGCCGGAGCTGGTCGGGACGCTTGGCCGCCTGGTCCAGGCCGGGCTTATCTTCCAGCGCGGCGAGCCGCCGCGATCGGATTTTCTGTTCAAGCATGGGCTATTGCAGGACGCCGCCTACAGCACGCTGCTGCGCGGTCCACGCCGCAGGTTGCATGCGCGCATCGCCCAAGTCATCGAGGAGGTGTTTCCCGAAGTCGCTGAAAGCCAACCGGAAATGGTCGCGCGCCACCGGACTGAAGCGGGCCTGAAGGAACCTGCAACCATCTACTGGCAGCGCGCGGGCGAGCTCGCGTTGCGCCGTTCCGCCGGGAGCGAGGCGCTGAAGCATTTCGACAGCGCGCTGCGCATTCTGGAGGAATTGCCCGATTCGACGGAGCGCTGGCGACGGGAGCTCGACATTCGTCTCGGTCTGGGCACCGCGCTCATCGCGGCGCACGGTTTTCGCTCGATGGGCCCGGAGATTGCCAAGCATTATGCGCGGGCAGCGACCCTCGGGAGGGGGCTTCAAGATGACAAGAAGCTGTTTAGGGCGATGTGGGGGAGCTGGTACGCAAGTCTGATCGCCGGGCAAACCGAGCAGGCCCTCGGAACGGCGAACGAGCTCGTTGAGGTTGCGGAACGGCTGGCCGACCCCGATCTCCTGCTTGAGGCCTATCATTCGCGCTGGGCCAACTCCCACGTCCTCGGACTCAATTCGATCACGCTCGTAGATGCCCAGCGCGGGATCGCGCTTTATGAATCAGACCGCCATCACGCCCATGCCTACGACTATGGGGGCCACGATACCGGCGTCTGCGCCTACGCACACAGCGCCATAACGCTATGGATCATGGGCTTTGCAGCGCAGGCGGTGCGAATTTCGAGTTCGGCGCTCGACCTCGGACATCGGCTGGAACATCCGCCGAGCCTGGCGCATGCGGCATGGTGGTCGGCCACCCTTCAGCAACTGCTTCGGGCGCCGGCGGCGTGTCGGGAGCTTGCCGAGCTGACGATGCGTATCGGGCGCGAGCAGGGAAGCAACACCTTCGTGATGTGCCCCCTGCTCCTGGGCTGGACGAAATTCGAGTCCGGCCAGGTCTTCGAGGGCCTGCAAAGCATGGAGGATGCGGTCAGTGCGACCCGGCAGTCGGCGCGGCGGTTTTATTATGAATACGAGCTTCTGGTGTTCGCGGAGTCTCTCCTGAAAGCCGGCGAGACCGATCGGGCCCGACAGATCATCCTGGAAGCTCTTGAATTCATGACCACCAGCCGCAATCGCCTGTTCGAGGCGGAGGCGCATCGCTTGATGGGCGTAGGT
>NZ_JBAURI010000460.1:0-15583 GCF_049581145.1 Bradyrhizobium sp. | reverse complement strand
CGCCGAGGCCACGCGGGTTGTTTCCGGTGCGGATGCCGCTGGCTGCGGCGCGGCGGCCACAGCGGTCTCGTCGGCACCTGGCAGGTGCGGCGGATTGACGGTCGGCGGGATCGTGCCGGGAACGCGGTGGAAGCCTGCGAGCGCCAGGCCCTGGCCCTCGCCGCCATCGGACAATCCGGTGTTGCCGCCGGGCACTTGGGCGGCGAACACCTGGTTCATGCCACCATCGATGCCCGTATTCAGCTTGGCGACCGGCGTGCCCTTGGCGATCAGCTTCGCGATTTCGGCCTGATCCTGCTCATCCTTCTGACGCGTTGTATCCGCGAGCTCGTCGGGGACCACATAGGCCGGACACTTGGCCGACGCCTCGAAGACCGGGTCGCGCGTCGCATTCGGCGCCTTGACCGCGTCGAACACGTATCTCTTCTCGCAGAAATCGACCTTCGGCTCCTGGCGGGTGATCTCGAAATGATCATAGCCTTCCTTGATCATTTTCCAGAACGCCATGTTCGGATTGTTGCGGTGCCTGGCCAGGTTCAATGGCGTCATGTGGAACGGGAACGCCTCGAACTGGAAATTCTTCTGGCCGCCGAAGAAGGATTCGCGGCCAAGCGCGTAGATTTCGGCGATCTGCTCGTCGGTCATGGCATAGCAGCCGCGCGAGGAGCAGTCGCCATGCACCATCAGTTCGGAGCCGGTGTGCCCGAGCGCGCGGTCATAGGCGTTCGGATAGCCGGTATTGAAGGATAAATAATACGCCGATTGCGGATTCATCTGCGCGGGCGTGATGTTGTAGAATCCTTCAGGCGCCTGACGGTCGCCTTCGCGCACCTTCGGGCCCAGATCGCCAGACCAGCGGCAGATCGGATAGGTCTTCAACAGCGCGAATTTGCCGGAGCGATCCTGCTTCCAGACTTCGAGCTCCGCCTCCTGCTTGAACAAGCGAATCAGGATCGGCGACTGCAGATCCATGTCCTTCTCGTTCATTGCGGCGATCAGTTTGGGTGGAACGGGCTGGTTGGCCTTGGCATTGGCGGCGAGCGAAACCTCGTCGGTGTCGCAACCGGCCAAGAGGGCACTTGCGGTGAGCAGGGCCGCGGCAGTCAGCGCGCGGAGCAAGGGGCGATCAATCACTGTAGAGCTCCATTCCCACCGGGCATGTCCGCGACCCCATAAACAACTGAGTACGATTCTCTATTGGATCATCAGAACCGCGCTCGAGCGTTCATGCCCTGAAGCTATTGACTAAAATACTACCCTTAAGACCGCTCGGCGGCAACCCGGTGCGGGCGCGGCAGCGGGGTCCTCGACCTCATAATGAACAGGAGATAAATACGCGCGTCTTGGCTGAATTACGGCCGAAAACGCCGGTTCTCGGGGAAAAATATCGTGTCCGAACGCCAGATTTGCTGATTCCAGGGAGAATCCGGGAGAATACGGGATCTCAGCCCAGTTTCCGGCCGATATCCAGAAACTTCTGCCGCCGCTGCTTGCGGATCGCGTCGCCATCGAGATTGCGTAGTTCGTCAAAGGCCTGCGCGACCGCTTCGGCGGTGGCGGTGATCATGGCAGCGGGATCGCGATGGGCGCCGCCGACCGGTTCCTTGAGGATGGTATCGATCACGCCGAACCGCAGCATGTCCTGCGCCGTGATCTTCATGCTGTTGGCCGCCTCCTGGGCCTTGGTCCCGTCCCGCCACAGGATCGAGGACGCCGCCTCCGGCGAGATCACGCTATAGATCGCGTGTTCGAACATCAGCACCCGATTGGCGGTTGTGATCGCGATGGCGCCGCCCGACATGCCTTCGCCGGTGACGATGGCGACATTGGGCACCTCGAGCGACAGGCAGGCGTCGGTGGAGCGTGCGATGGCTTCCGCCTGTCCGCGTTCCTCGGCGCCGATGCCGGGATAGGCGCCGGCTGAATCCACGATTGACAGCACGGGAATGCCAAAGCGCTCGGCCATTTCCATCAGCCGGACCGCCTTGCGGTAGCCTTCGGGGCGAGCCATGCCGAAATTGTGCTTGATCCGCGACTCCGTGGACGCGCCCTTCTCCTGGCCGATCACGCAGATGCTCTCGCCGCGAAAGCGGCCGAATCCTCCGATCAGCGCCTCGTCCTCACCGAATTTACGGTCGCCGGCGAGCGGCGTGAACTCGGTGATCATTCCGTTGACGAAATCGGTGAAATGCGGCCGCTGCGGATGGCGCGCGACCAGCGTCTTCTGCCACGGTGTCAGACTGGCATAGAGGTCGGCGAGCGCCTGGGCCGCCTTTTCCTCGATTTTGGAGATCTCTTCGCTGATGTCGGTGCCGCCGGCCGCCAGGCCGCGCAACTCGTCGACCTTGGAGTCGAGTTCGGCGACGGGCTTTTCAAAATCGAGATAGCTGCGCATCTGATCCGGCATCGGGACAATATAGGTAACAACGCGCTTTCCGGCGAAACGGATATGTCCGCTATGCAAAAGCGTTTGTCTTCAAGTGGTTAGAGTGCATTCCGGCGTCGATCGAGCCCGCGCGCGGCGGACATGCAGCAAGGCTTGTAGCCGGCAAGCTGTTTTCCGCGAGACGCAGCCGAAGTCAAGGTTGGCAAGGGGAGGAAAAGGAGCGGAAATGCTACTTCTCCGCCAGCGGATGCAGGTCGCGCACCAGGCTCTTGAGGCGTTCTTCCACCACATGGGTGTAGATCTGTGTGGTCGAGATGTCGGTATGGCCCAGCAGTGTCTGCACGATGCGCAGGTCGGCGCCGTTGTGCAGCAGATGGCTGGCAAAGGCGTGGCGCAACACATGCGGCGAAACCAGCCGCGGCGCCAGTCCGGCGGAAGCTGCCAGTTCCTTCAGATCGCGCGCGAAATGCTGCCGTGTGAGGTGTCCGCTCTCGCCAAACGAAGGAAACAGCCATTTCGAGGCGGCGGCGCCGTCTTTTGTCGGCTTTTGCGCCTCCATCGCGCCGAGATAAGCGGTCATCGCCCGCCGCGATGCCTCGTTCAAGGGCACCAGGCGTTCCTTGTTCCCCTTGCCCCGCACCACGATCATGCTGGCGTCGTGGCGGGCCGCCGAGCGCGGCAGCGCCACCAGTTCCGAGACACGCAAGCCGGTGGCATAGAGCACTTCGAGCAGGCAATAGAGCCGCATGGCGCGCAGGCGCTGCAGCGGCGAGGCTTCGGCGCTCTCCGTGAGCTGCTTGGCTCGCGTCAGCATGCGGTCGACGTCGGCGATCGACAGCACTTTGGGCAAGCCGCGGCCGCGCTTCGGCCCCGACAGGATGGCGGCCGGATCGTCGCTTCGAAACCGCTCGTTCAGCAGGAATCGGAACAGATGGCGCATCGCCGAAAGCCGTCGCGCCACGCTGGAGGATTTGAAGCCGCGGCTATCGAGATCGGCCAGATAGTTGCGCAATGCGTCGGTCTTGACGCCGATAAAGTTCTCGCCGGCAGGTACAAGGAAGCCGGAAAAATCCGCGAGATCGCGGCGATAGGCTTGCAGCGTGTTCTCGCCGGCGCCCTGTTCCGCAGCCAGCATGTCGAGGAACAGGTCGATCAGTTTCGCGTCTGAGGCCTTGGATCGCATCCGCTGATGTCCTCAATCCGAATTTGGGTCATATCGCGGCGTCGGCCGGCGCGAATCGGATTCAATCAGACATCGACAAATTTATAGATCCAATGTGGCTTTTGGGTCCGGATCGCCAGCGGCGGCGACAGCCCCGGCAAAGAGAGCTTTTGGATCGCATGCAACGTCCGCGAGCGATGCCGGGAACTATTTCTTGAGAAATTTATCCGGCGGGATGGTCACGGTTATCTCCCGGGGCTTCGGGTTGACGAAATTTGCCAGTGCGTAGATCACGCCATAGGCTATCCCGACGATCACGGCGACGACCGTCAAAAAGCGGAACAGACTGGGCATCTCTTGAGCCTTAGGGCGCTGCCTTGGGCGCCGAATTAACCAGCGAAATCATCCACCATGTTCGCCCCTCCGTTGCAAGTCTCTCTGGCAACGGCCTTACGGGGGGTAGTAAGGTGACGCGGAACGCGGCAGATTCCGCGACGCTCGAGTGATGAAATGTCCGATCTATCCACAGCGGCCGCTGGTGGCGGATCCCAGGAGGCCGAGATTCTGGCGGCCCTGGGGCCGCGCCTGGTCGTGCTCGTGGGCATGATGGGGGCGGGCAAATCGACCATCGGGCGACGGTTGGCGGCGCGGCTGCATCTGCCGTTCCTCGATGCCGACACCGAGATCGAGGCGGCGGCCGGCATGTCGATACCGGAAATCTTCGAAATCCATGGCGAGCCGCATTTCAGGGATGGGGAGGCGAGGGTGATCGCGCGGTTGTTGGAAAGCGGTCCGTCCGTGCTCGCTACCGGAGGCGGCTCGTTCATGCGCGAGGAGACCCGGCGCCGCGTCAGCGACAAGGCGATCTCGATCTGGCTCAAGGCCGATGCCGATATCATCATGCGCCGGGTCAGGCGCCGCGCCGACCGCCCGCTGTTGCAGACCGCCGATCCCGAGGCCACCGTCACCCGTTTGATGATCGAGCGCGAGCCGATCTATCAGCATGCCGATATCACCATCGGCTCGCGCGACGTGCCGCATGAACGCATCGTCGAGGAATGCATCGAGGCGCTGCATGCCAGGCTCTGCGCCCCTGCAGCCGAGCAGTCGCAGTCTACCGGCGTCGCGGGCGCCGCAAGATGACCGCGCCGTTGCGACGTTCAGAGGCCATCGTGGTCGATGTGGCGCTCGGTGAGCGGGCCTATGACATCGTCATCGGCCGCGACGCGCTCACCTCGCTCGGCGCGCGCATTGCGGCGTTGCGGCCCGGCGCGCGCACCGCCATCGTCACCGACCGCAATGTCGCAAAATACTGGCTGGAAAAGACCGAAGCCGCGCTGCATCAGGCCGGCATCGCGGCCTGCCGCATCGTGGTCGATGAGGGCGAGGGGTCAAAAACCTATGCCGGCCTCGAACGGGTTTCCGAGGCACTGATCGCGGCCAGGATCGAGCGCAACGACCTGGTGATCGCGCTTGGCGGCGGCGTGGTCGGCGATCTCGCGGGCTTTGCCGCTGCGATCCTGCGCCGCGGCGTCGATTTCATCCAGGTGCCGACCTCGCTGCTCGCGCAAGTCGATTCCTCGGTCGGCGGCAAGACCGGGATCAACTCCCCGCAAGGCAAAAATCTGCTCGGGGCGTTCCATCAGCCGGTGCTGGTCATCGCCGATACCGCTGTGCTCGACACCCTGCCGCCGCGCCAGTTCCGCGCCGGCTATGCCGAGGTCGCCAAATATGGCGTGCTTGGCGACGAGGCGTTCTTTGCCTGGCTCGAGGCCAATCACGCCGAGGTGTTCAAGGGCGGCGCCGCCCGCGAGCATGCGATCGCGACCTCCTGCCGCGCCAAGGCGGCGATCGTTGCGCGCGACGAGCGCGAGACCGGCGACCGTGCGCTGCTCAATCTAGGCCACACTTTCGGTCATGCGCTGGAGGCTGCGACCGGCTTTTCCGACCGGCTGTTCCACGGTGAAGGCGTTGCGGTCGGCATGGTGCTGGCGGCGCAGTTTTCCGCTGCCCTTGGCATGATCGCCGAAAGCGATGCCGCGCGCGTCGAGCGTCATCTGGCCGAAGTGGGGCTGCCGACCCATCTGCAGGACATCGCGGGATTCGCGCAGGAAGGGCTCGCGGATGCCGACGCGCTGCTGGCCCTGATGGCGCAGGACAAGAAGGTCCGGCGCGGCCGGCTTACCTTCATCCTGCTTCGGGCGGTAGGACGCGCCGTGATCGCCGCCGATGTCGCACCCGCGCAGGTTCGCGATTTTCTGCAAGCCAAACTGGCCGCCAGGGCCTAGAACGATCACGCCAAGAACCGTCATACCGAGAACCGTCATACCGAGAACCGTCACGCCAAGATCCATCACGCCAAGATCCATCACGCCATGACGATCACGCAATGGGCTGGTTGACTTTAGTCATCATGATCGCGCTGCTCGGCGCCTCGGCGTTTTTCGCGGCCAGCGAAACCGCGCTGACGGCTGCCTCGCGTGCCAGCATGTTGCGGCTCTCGAAGCAGGGCAATCGCGAAGCGGATGTCGTGTCCAGCCTGATCGCGATGCGCGAGCGGCTGATCGGCGCGCTGCTGCTTGGCAACAACATCGCCAATATCGGAGCTTCGGCGCTTGCGACCGGCGTCTTTACCCAGTGGTTCGGCGAAGTCGGCGTGCTCTACGCTACCGGGGTCATGACGGTGCTGGTCGTGATCTTCGCCGAGGTGCTGCCGAAGACCATCGCGTTCAACGCGCCCGACCGCGTGTCGCTCCTCGTGGCACGGCCGATGCGGGCCACACTTTACGTGCTTGGGCCGCTGCTTGTGGTGATCGAGGCGGTGGTCCGCGTCCTGATGCGGATGCTCGGGATCAAGGTCGGCGCCAATCAGCCGATCCTGTCGCCGATCGAGCGGCTGCGCGGCGCGGTCGATCTGCTGCACCATGAGGGCAAGGTGGAGAAGCAGGACCGCGACATGTTCGGCGGCCTGCTCGATCTGCGCGAGCTTCAGGTCTCCGACGTGATGGTTCACCGCACCGAAATGGTGATGGTGAACGCCGACCTGCCGCCGGAGGACCTGGTGCGCGAGGTGCTCGCGTCGGAATATACCCGCATTCCCCTGTGGCGCGAGAAGCCTGAAAACATCATCGGCGTACTGCATGCCAAGGACCTGTTGCGGGCGATTCGCGCCTCCGACGGCGACATGTCGCGGATCGATGTCTCCAGCATCGCGCTGCCGCCGTGGTTCGTGCCGGAAATGCGCTCGGTCTCCGAACAGCTGAAGGCGTTCCGCCGCCGCAAGACGCATTTCGCGCTGGTGGTCGATGAGTATGGTGAGGTCGAGGGCCTGGTGACGCTGGAGGATATTCTGGAGGAGATCGTCGGCGACATCTCCGATGAACAGGACGTCGTGGTCGCCGGCGTTCGCGCGCAGCCGGATGGCTCGGTCGTGGTCGATGGCTCGGTGCCGATCCGCGATCTCAACCGCGCGATGGATTGGGATCTGCCCGATGAAGAGGCGACGACGGTCGCGGGCCTCGTGATTCACGAGGCGCGGTCGATACCGGAACGTGGCCAGAGTTTCACTTTTCATGGCTTCCGCTTTCGCGTGCTTCGACGCGAACGCAACCGGATCACCGCGCTGCGGATCGTCGCCGTGCCGCGCGAAGGCGAGGTCGAAGACAAAAAGCCCAAGCGGGCGGGAACGGCGTTTTAGGAAAGGCCGGCCGAGGGCTCGCGGTTAGCGGACAAGTGTCTCGGATTGCAGGGTGGACAAATGCAAAATAAGTGGGCGCGGCGCTGGGCTCAGCCGG
Source organism: Bradyrhizobium sp. (assembly GCF_049581145.1). Taxonomy (GTDB): domain Bacteria; phylum Pseudomonadota; class Alphaproteobacteria; order Rhizobiales; family Xanthobacteraceae; genus Bradyrhizobium. Next base: position 8,241 of record NZ_JBAURI010000460.1, on the reverse strand, counting down.
TTTCGCCCGGAGCCTGCGCGTGGATCGCCAGTGCGTGGACCGAGCCCGCGAGTTCCGCGGACAGCGCCGCGTTAATCATGCGGTGACGCTCGATCCGGCTCTTCCCTTTGAAGGCCGGCGACACGATATATACACGAAAGTGCGTTTCGCCGCCCGCCCGGTGGCCGGCGTGGCCCTCATGCAGATGTGATTCGTCCGCGACCTCGAGGCTGTCGGGGCGGAAAGCTTCCCGCAACTTGTCTGTGATAGCGTCGCGCGTGCTCATTTTCGCGTGTCGATCTGGCTGTTGGCTTTGCGGCTTACGTCCGTAATCCTCCGGCGTCAATGGCGCCAAAAGAGTTTGCAGGATTCACAATGTCAAGACTTGAAGCTTTTCGCGTTGCGTAGTCATAGTCAGTCATGCCGATCGATTCATCGAAATTCTTCGACTCCATTCGCATCAAGCCTAACAAGCAGAGCGCGAAGCAGCAGGCGCAGGCGCGCGAAGCCGCCATCATGTGTGAATGGCCGAGCTGCAAGGAGCGCGGACCGCATCGCGCGCCCAAGGGGCGCGAGAACGCGCGCGAGTACTGGCACTTCTGTCTCAACCACGTGCGCGAATATAACCAGTCCTACAATTTCTTTTCCGGCATGAACGCGGAGGCGGTTGCGCGCTATCAGAAGGATGCGCTGACCGGCCATCGTCCGACCTGGAAGATGGGCGCCAACACCAGCGCCAAGGGCAAGGGCGCGCCCGATCTGGACGAAGCGTCCGATCCGTTCAGCATGTTCAGCGAGCTCAACGGCCGGGGCCGCTGGCGCCCGGGTCCGGAGGCGGCGGCGAAAGCCGAGACGCGCAAGGTCTTCAATGCCGAGCGCAAGGCGCTGCAGGTGATGGGGCTCGGGCCGGACGCAACCCTCGAAGAGGTCAAGGTCAAGTACAAGTCGCTGGTCAAGCAGCACCATCCCGACGCCAATGGCGGCGATCGCTCTACCGAAGACCGCCTGATCGAAATCATCAAGGCGTATAATTATCTCAAGACCGTTGTGCGCGAGAGCTAGCCCGCATCGCCAACCTGCATCGCGGAACGCCTCCCGCGAGTGAAGCCGAATCAGTCTTTGACTTGCTCCGCAGCTGGTTTGGTGGCGCAGCCCCGCCAGCGCCGGATCGTCCAGATCCCCAGCCAAATGACCAGCGCGCCGCCGATCACGGTCAGCATCCAATAGTGTCTGAGGCCGCTGTGATGCGGAAATCCGCCATAGCGATGCAGGACGGAGATGGCCAGAACGCCGGGCAGCACATGCGCCGGGGCCCATACCAGGATTGCCGGAATGTTGGCCGCGAAAAAGCGCGGCGGCGGCATGTCGAGCGCGCCGGCCGTGATCGGCACGAAGGCGCGGATCGGCGGCACGAATCGGGCGAAAAATACCGCCCAGACGCCGAAGCGGCGGAAGAAGGTTTCGCTTTGGGCGATCACGCGCGGATAGTTGGTCAAGGGCCAGGTGCTCAGGATTTCGCGTTTGGTGCGATATCCGAGCAGGTATGCCGATCCGTCGCCGAGCAGGGCGCCCGCGACTGCTGCTGTCAGCACCCACTCAAGTTTCAACAGGCCGCCGGGCACCAGCGCGCTTAGCGCCAGGATGATGGTCGATCCGGGGATGACCGAGCCTATGACCGGGACGGCCTCCAGAAGTGCGGCGAGGAATAGCGTCAGATAGGCAAGCCATGCATGTGCCGAGACGAAATGAATTAACGGATCGAGATAGGAGGCCACAAAATCCCTTTGCTGTTCGGCGGTCCGCTTCGCGCGCGGACCTAACATAACTATACAGGCAGGCGGAAAGTGCCATGGCAAACGACCGATGTCCGGGGCTGGCCGGGGCGGGCGGGGCAAAAATGTGTCGTGATTCGCAGGGCTGCCCTCCAAAAACCGCGTCTCGAGCCTATCTAAATGATATAACAACGGAACTTTGAATGGGCGGCGGGCTTCTGCCGGTCGTGGCTCTCTGCTAGGCTTGTCTTTAGCTCCCCTTCCGCAGCCAAACGCAAAAAACTGGTTTCGGGGCCGCCCGGGACCTCGGAGGATTGATGACGACCGCTGCCACGACCCACGCGCAGGAAATTACCGGTTTGCCGGACATGAAGGTGTCGGTTCGGCAGCTGTTCGGTATCGATACCGACCTCGAAGTGCCGGCCTATTCCGAGGTTGACCCGCACGTTCCCGAAGTCGATGCCGATTATCGCTTCGACCGCGCCACCACGCTCGCGATCCTCGCCGGCTTCGCCAAGAACCGTCGCGTCATGGTCACCGGCTATCACGGCACCGGCAAGTCGACCCACATCGAGCAGATCGCCGCGCGACTCAATTGGCCCTGCGTGCGCGTCAATCTCGATAGCCACATCAGCCGCATCGATCTGGTCGGCAAGGATTCGATCGTGGTCCGGGACGGTATGCAGGTCACCGAATTCAGGGACGGCATCCTGCCCTGGGCGCTTCAGCACAACATCGCGCTGGTGTTCGACGAATACGACGCCGGCCGTCCTGACGTGATGTTCGTGATCCAGCGCGTGCTGGAAGTGTCCGGGCGCCTGACGCTGCTGGACCAGAACAAGGTGATCAAGCCGCATCCGGCGTTCCGGCTGTTCTCGACCGCCAACACGGTCGGTCTCGGCGACACCTCGGGGCTTTATCACGGCACTCAGCAGATCAACCAGGGCCAGATGGACCGCTGGTCGATCGTCACTACCCTGAACTATCTCGCCCATGACGAGGAAGTCGAAATCGTGCTGGCCAAGGCCCATCACTATCGCACCGCCGAGGGCCGCGACATCGTCAACAAGATGGTGCGGCTCGCGGATCTGACGCGCAACGCCTTTGCCAATGGCGATCTGTCGACGGTGATGAGCCCGCGCACGGTAATCACCTGGGCGGAAAACGCCGACATTTTCGGCGACATCGGCTTCGCCTTCCGCGTCACCTTCCTGAACAAATGCGACGAGCTGGAACGGCCGCTGGTGGCGGAATTCTATCAGCGCTGCTTCAATGCGGAGCTGGCGGAATCCGCGGTCAATGTCGCATTGTCGTAGCCGTCGTATTCGCGGGGACGATGACGTGAGGTCGCAATGACGACGTCGAACAGCAAATTCCGCACCGGCGTGAAGGAAGCGCCGACCGAGCCGTTCAAGCGCGCGGTCAGCGCCTGCCTGCGCGCGATCGCACGGACGCCGGAGCTCGAGGTGAGCTTCGCCTCCGAACGGCCGGGACTGGCACCGGGCAAGGCGCGATTGCCGGAGCCGGCGCGCAAGATGACCAGGCGCGATGCGGCGATCGTGCGTGGTCACGCCGATTCGATCGCGCTGAAACTCGCCTGCCACGATCCGAAGGTGCACCGCAAGCTGATGCCGGGCAATCCGCAGGCGCGTGGCGTGTTCGAGGCGGTCGAGCAGGCGCGGGTGGAAGCGATCGGCGCGCGGCGGATGTCCGGCGTCGCCAAGAATCTCACCGCGATGCTCGACGATCACTTCCACCGCGGCAAGTTCGACGAGATCACCGACCGCGCCGATGCGCCGCTGTCGGACGCGCTCGCGATGATGGTGCGCGAGCGGCTGACCGGGCTTGCGCCGCCCGCCGCGGCCCGCAAGATGGTCGATCTCTGGCGTCCGATCCTGGAAGACAAGATCGGTGCGCGGCTCGATCAGCTGAGCCGCGTCACCGAGAATCAGGCCAAGTTCGGCGATCTCGTGCACGACCTGCTGTCGGCGCTCGATCTTGGCGACGAGCGCAACGCCGAGACCGACGAGGACGACAACCAGGACGACGACCGCGACGGCGAGAACGACCAGTCCGGCGCGGAAGGTTCGCCCGACTCCGACGCGGCGCAGGAGATGAGCGCCGATCAGGCCGAATCGACCACCGACGAGATGTCGGAAAGCGCGATGGAGAGCGCGCAGGCTTCCACTTCCGACACGCTCGATGACGGCGAACTCGGCGACGACGAGACGCCGGGCGAGGCGACGCGGCCGAACCGCGGCGGCGCCAACGAGCCGCGCGGACCGGAATATCATGCCTTTGCGCCGAAGTTCGACGAGGTGATAGCAGCCGAAGACCTCTGCGACCATGACGAACTGGAGCGCCTGCGCTCCTATCTCGACAAGCAGCTCGCGCATCTGCAGGGCATCGTCGCCCGCCTCGCCAACCGGCTGCAGCGCCGCCTGATGGCGCAGCAGAACCGGGCCTGGGAGTTCGACCTCGAAGAGGGCATTCTCGATCCGGCCCGGCTGTCGCGCGTGGTGACCGATCCCTATCACCCGCTCTCCTTCATGCACGAAAAGGAAGCGACCTTCCGCGACACGGTGGTGACGCTGCTGCTGGACAATTCAGGCTCGATGCGCGGCCGCCCGATCACGGTCGCCGCCACCTGCGCCGATATTCTGGCGCGCACGCTGGAACGTTGCGGCGTCAAGGTCGAGATCCTCGGTTTCACCACACGAGCCTGGAAGGGCGGCCAGTCGCGCGAGAGCTGGCTCGCCCAGGGCAAGCCGCCTAATCCCGGCCGGCTCAACGATCTGCGCCACATCATCTACAAGGCGGCCGACGCGACATGGCGGCGCGCGCGCAAAAATCTCGGCCTGATGATGCGCGAGGGGCTGCTCAAGGAGAACATCGACGGCGAGGCGCTGGACTGGGCGCACAAGCGGCTGCTTGGCCGATCCGAGCAGCGCAAGATCCTGATGATGATCTCGGACGGCGCGCCGGTCGACGATTCCACGCTGTCGGTCAATCCCGGCAATTATCTGGAACGCCATCTGCGCCACATCATCGAGGAGATCGAGACCCGTTCACCGGTCGAATTGATCGCGATCGGCATCGGCCACGACGTCACGCGCTATTATCGGCGTGCTGTCACCATCGTGGACGCCGAGGAACTCGGCGGCGCCATCACCGAAAAGCTCGCCGAGTTGTTCAGCGAGACCCATGGCGCGCCGCCTCCCGCCGCGAAGGGCAAGCCGCGGCGCTTGCATTCGTAACGGAATGCAGCCGGCCATCAGCCGCCGCATCATGCTGAGGGGTGCGGCCGCCGGGCTGTCGGCGATGGCTTTGCCCGCGCTCGTCCACGCGCAATCGAAGGCTGCCCCATCGGCCAAACCCGTCCCGTCCGATGCGCAATCCTTCACCGCTCCGGTCGCGATCGAGGTCAGGGCGCGGCCGATCGCGGCGTTCGATCTGCGCGACCGTTCGCGCGTGCGCTTCGGGTCGCTGGATTATCGTAGCGGGCTGGTGCTGACCTCGTCTTTTGCGGGCTTTGGCGGATTGTCGGCAATCCGCGTCGACGCCAAAGGCGGGCGCTTCATTTCGCTGAGCGACAGGGGAAGCTGGTTCACCGGCCGCATCGTCTATTCCGGGCGCGAGATGACGGCTCTTGCCGATGTCGAGGCAGCCCCGATGCTGGGCGCGGATGGCCGGCCGATCACCGCGCGCGGCTGGTTCGACTCCGAATCGCTCGCGCTGGACGGCTCGTTTGCCTATGTCGGGCTCGAGCGCGTCAACCAGGTGCTGCGCTTCGATATCAGCGGCGGTGTGCTGGGCTCGCGCGGCGAGGTGGTGCCGATGCCGCCGGCGGTGAAGAAGCTGCCCTTCAACAAGGGTCTGGAAGCGCTGGTCGTGGTGCCCAAGGAGCTGCCGCTCGCCGGTACATTGATTGCGATCTCTGAGCGCGGGCTCGATGCCCGCGGCAACCTGATCGCGTTTCTGGTCGGGGGACCTTCGCCCGGACAGTTCAGCGTCCGCCGCAGCGACAGCTTCGATATCAGCGACGCGGTGCTGCTGCCCTCGGGCCAACTCCTGGTGCTGGAGCGCAAATTCTCGCTGCTCGCGGGCCTCGGCATCCGCATCCGCCGTATCGCGCTGAATACCCTGGCGCCCGGTGCACTGGTTGACGGCCCGCCGATCTTCGAGGCCGATCTCGGCCAGGAGATCGACAACATGGAAGGCATCGACGCCCATGTCTCCAATGCCGGCGAGACTGTGCTGACGCTGGTCTCCGACGACAATTTTTCCCTGATCCAGCGCACCTTGCTGCTGCAGTTCACATTGGCGGGGTGAATCTGGCGCTGCCCCGGTTCCGCAGACGACGGGACCGTGAGCCGGAACAATTCTTGCAATCCATCGGCGTCGCACGACAGGAGAGAAGCTTTTCATGAGAAGATCCATCCGGGCCCTATGTCTGCTAGCGACGCTGGGCGCGACCCTGGCGGTCCACGCGCAAAGCTGGCCGACGCATCTGATCAAGGCAAAGATCCCGTTTGGCGCCGGCAGCGCCACCGATGTCGTACCGCGACTGGTGCTCGATCGGGTCTCGGCCGAACTCGGCCAGCCCATCGTGGTCGAAAATCGCCCCGGCGCCGGCGGCACGCTCGGCACCGCGCAGGTGGTGAAGGCCGAACCCGACGGCTACAGCATTCTCGCGCATTCCTCTGCGCTTGCCATCGCGCCCGCGATCTTTCCCGATCTCAGTTTTGACGCAACCAAAGACCTCGCGTCTGTGCTGATGATCGGCTCCAGCGCCAATGTGATGGTCGTGCCGGTGTCGCGGCCATGGCAGACGGTGCAGGATTTCATCGCCGACGCCAAGGCGAAGCCCGGATCGATATCGTTCGGCTCGGTCGGCGTCGGCAGCGCCGTGCATATCAGCGCCGAGAAATTCCTCCTCGCGGCCGGCGTCAAGGCGACGCACGTCACCTATCGCGCCGGTTCGGAGGTGCTGACCGACATCCTCGGCGGCCGGATCGATTTCTATTTCGCTCCGCTCGCGATCGCGCTTCCGCTGATCCGCGAACACCAGGTCCGCCCGCTTTTGGTCTCGACCGCCAAACGCGTCGCCGATCTGCCCGACGTGCCGACGCCCGCGGAAGCGGGCTTGCACGACGCCGAGAGCGCGATCTGGTTCGGCGTGTTCATGCCGGCCGCAACGCCGCGCGATGTCATCGCCAAGTTTCATGATGCGGGGATCAGGGTGCTGAACGATCCGGCGATGCAGGCGAGCCTGCGCAGGCTCGGCGTCGAGCCGTTGCCGATGACGCCCGCGCAGATGGACGATTTCGTCAGGCAGGAGACCGCCTCCAGCCTCGAATTGATCAAGGTCGCCGGCATCCAGCAATAGATTGCACATCGAATGGGCCGCTGCGGCGGTTGAGGAACGGGCGGCGTCTGCCTAGATTGAGGCCCCACTTCCTGCCCTCGCATCCGGACATCCCCATGAGCGTCCTGTTCTCCCCGATCAAGCTGCGCGGCCTCTCGCTTCCGAACCGCATCATGGTGGCGCCGATGTGCCAGTATTCGGCCGACGATGGCGCGGCCAATGACTGGCATTTCACCCACATCAACACGCTGGCGCTGTCGGGCGCCGCGATGTTCTGCATCGAGGCGACCCATGTCGAGCCGATCGGGCGCATCACGCCGGGCTGCCTTGGCCTCTGGGATGAGGCGACCGAAGCGGCGCTGAAGGCGATCCTGGCCTCGGTCCGCAAACATGCCAGGACCGCGGTGGCGATGCAGCTCGCGCATGCCGGCCGCAAGGGATCGAGCGCGCGGCCTTGGGACGGCGGGCAATTGATTGCCTTGTCGCAAGGCGGCTGGCAGACGGTCGGGCCATCGGCCGTGCCGCACAAGGAGGGCGAGACGCCGCCGCTGGCGCTCGATACGGCCGGTCTCGCGCGCATCCGCGACGCCTTCGTCGATGCGGCGAGACGGGCCGAGCGACTCGGCATCGACGCCATCGAGATGCACAGCGCGCACGGCTATCTCCTGCATCAGTTCCTGTCGCCGATCTCCAACCAGCGCACCGATCAATATGGCGGCAGCCTGGAAAATCGCATGCGCTATCCGCTCGAAGTCTTCGATGCCGTGCGCGCCGCGTTTCCCGATCACAAGCCGGTCGGCATCAAGGTGTCCGCGACCGACTGGGTCGAGGGCGGCTGGGATGTCGCGCAGACCATCGAATATGCCAAGCAATTGAAGAAGCGCGGCGCCGACTGGATCGATGTTTCTTCCGGCGGCGTGTCGCCGCTGCAGAAGATCCCGCTCGGCCCCGGCTATCAGGTGCCGGCGGGGCAGGCCGTGAAACAGGCGACCGGCCTCACGACCATGGCGGTCGGCCTGATCACCGAGGCAAGGCAGGCCGAGGAGATCGTCGCTTCCGGCAAGGCCGACATGGTCGCGCTGGCGCGCGGCATGCTCTACGACCCGCGCTGGGGCTGGCACG
>NZ_JBAURI010000459.1:0-5586 GCF_049581145.1 Bradyrhizobium sp. | reverse complement strand
ATGCTATCCGGATCTCGAGACCGCGATGAAGAGCGTCGTCCGCGCCTATTTCTGCCCGCCGCTTGAACCGGGAACGCTGCGCCGCGCGGCGCTGTTCGCCGAGGCCGCGCGCGACGCAAAATTGGAGGCCGTCGTCCAGCTCAGTCAGTGGGTGGCCGACGCGGTTCATCCGGCGGTCCATTCCCGCGAGAAGTGGCTCACCAGCCGGATGCTGTCGCGATTGGCCGAAATCGGCGTGATCACCGTTCAACCCGGATGGTTCGCGGATAATTACTTCGCGGTGCTCGGACAGGCCGCGCAATTCGGCTTGCTGGGCCTGCCGTTGGGGCAGGGGCTGAATGCGCCGCCCTCGAATGAGGATATCGCCCGCGTCATCGTCGCCTGCCTGGCCGATCCCGCGCCCCATGTCGGCAAGGCCTATCGGCCCACCGGGCCGCGGCTGCTGACGCCGGCCGAGATCGCAGAAGCGATCGGCAAGGCGCTGGGCCGGCGTGTGTCGTACCAGGACGTGCCGCTGCCGATGTTTCTCAAGGCGGCCGCTTCACTCGGGATTTCGGAATTCGTCATTTCCCAGCTGTTCTGGTTCCTGCAGGACTACCAGGGGAATGCGTTCGGCGTCGGTGCGCCCACCGATGCCGTCGAGCAGGTTGCGGGCATCGGGCCGGAGGATTTCGGCAGCATCGCGCGACGCTATGTAACGGCTTCGCCGCAGGCGGTCAGGGGAATTGCGGGAGCGCTCCGCGAAACCTCGGGCCTGTTGGCGGCGCTGATGGCGCGGAAGCCGGATGTCGGCCTGATCGAAGCCCGCCTCGGCGCTCCCCAGATCGATGGCTATTTGCTCGCCAGGGATTCGTCCAGCTGGATGGCAACGCATGCTTAGCAAAACGGCCGGCGTACGGAACAATAATGGCCGATGCGGCGACTATTTCGGCTTGCTGTGCTCCTGAATGGCCTTGAGGTAATTGACGGCGGCCTCGGCGTCTTCCCGGTCAAACCTGAAGGTGGGCATATCGGGGTGAATAGTGCTCAGGCCGCCCTGCAATCGTTTGTCGAGGTCGTCGTAGAGCTTGTCGTCGCCAAAGCTGCGAAAGGGCGGGGCGTCGGCGTGGGAGCTCAAGCCGTTCTCTCCGACCGCATGGCAGCGTCCGCACAAGCTCTCAAGCAGCTCCTTTCCGTGCTGCTGCTCGCGATCGAGGGCATGGCCGGGCTCGCTCCAGAGGCATATGATCAGAAGCGCAAACCAAGCCTTGGTCACGGCGAGTTTCTCCGTTCCATTGCGGGGTCCAGGCAGGCGCCGGCTACCAGCGTCCGGTCGCCCTGCCATAGGCGTAGAGCGCGACCAGGACGGCGCTGACCGCGAGCGAACCGAGCAGGATGATGCGATCCCAGTTGGGCCGCTTGTGCGCCGTCTTCATCGTGAAGATTGCGAAAAGCGCCTTTGGTGCAAGCCTGTGCATGGGATACCCGAAATCCTTGAAGCAGATCACCATGTCATCCCGTCGGCTGGCGGACTTGAGACAGGTCAAGGCAGGGGGCCGGGGGGCGGCCGACCGCGGCGCGCTTCAACCGTCGCTGAGCAGCTCCTTGATGCGCTGCTCGAGCTGCCGCTTCTTCTTCTCGCTTCTGCGCAGGCGTTCGGCGAGATCGCTCTCGGGAGGATCGGTGACCATGGCGCGGAAGGCGAGCCCGACCCGGTTGGCCTGTCGCCAGATCATGGTGGCGAGATAGGAACGGCCCTTGCGCGCGATGGCGAGCTGCATCGCGTCGGGAATGTCCCGCGGCGAATTGAACTCGACGCAGGCGCCGTCTTCGCTGAGATTGCGAACCACGCAATCCATGGCCGGTCCGCTCTTGCTGATTTCGGCCACGCCGCCGAACAGTACTTTTTCCCGCGCGCTCTGCCGCCGATCCTGCATCGTCTCGCTCCCCAAATGACGCCGGAACTCTTACGCGGCTGCGCCGGGCAGGGAAGGTGGCCTGCGTGCCAATGTCACGTTAACGTAAACCAATTCCGCTCAAATTTGACCCGATCCGCGCCGTGTTTCCGCCTCGTGTATAAAGCAGGCCCTTTGGGAACCAGCATGGCCCCAGAGGCTTTTGTCGGTATGCGCGTCCTGTTGTGCCTCGCCATTGCGCTGTCGTTGTCCGCAGCGACCGCCGCATTGGCCGACGATCCTTCGCCTGCGAAGACGGACGTCGCACGGCCGAGCGTGGAGGAGCAGGCCGTCCCGAACGAGCCGCCGAGGCCCGCGCCCCCAGGCGCGCCAGCGAAGCCTGCGGATCCGCGGGAGAGTGACACGCGCGAGGCGATCTGCCTGATGATCGAATCCGCAGCGAAAGCCAATGGCCTGCCGCTGGAGTTTTTCGCCCGCGTGATCTGGCAGGAAAGCCGCTTTCAGTCGGATGCCATGGGCCCCGTAACGCGCAACGGCCAACGTGCCGAGGGCATCGCGCAATTCATGCCTGGGACGGCGAGCGAGCGGCGGCTGCTCGATCCCTTCGATCCCGTGCAGGCGCTGCCGAAATCCGCGGAATTCTTGAGCGAGTTGCGCAACCAGTTCGGCAATCTCGGGCTCGCCGCGGCCGCCTATAATGCCGGTCCGCGCCGGGTGCAGGATTGGCTCGCCGGCAGCGGGTCGATGCCGTACGAAACCCGCAACTATGTCTCGGCCATTACCGGCGCGAGTGTCGAGGATTGGGCGGCGGCGACCAAGGGCGGTAAGCTGCCCGCGACCGCGCAGCCGACCTCATGTCACGAACTGATGGCGCTTCTGAAACGCGCGCCTAATCCGTTCATCACCCAGCTTGAAGCGCATGTCGAGCTTGCCGCCGCCAAGCTCTGGGGCGTGCAGCTCGCCGCGGGCTTCGATCGCAACAGGGCGCTTGCGATGTACGCCCGCGCCATGAAACATCTCTCAGCCGTGATCGGCGATCAGGACCCGAGCCTGTTGTCTTCGGTGATTCGCAGCCGCGGCACGCGCGCCTTCTATCAGGTGCGGATCGGCGCCGACACGCGTCCCGCCGCCGACGACCTCTGCAGTCGAATCCGTCGCGCCGGCGGCGCCTGCTTCGTGCTGCGGAACATGGGCGTCAGGCATTGAGGGCGCCGATCGTGCTCGCGGTGAGACCTTCATGCTTGTTGGCAAATGGTGGCTCGGACAGTTACGTTGCGGCGGAAAAAACCCGGAGGCGGCGATGGTCCGAGAGAACGAGCTCCGCGAAGGCGAACGCGCGGTCGAGATACCGCCGGCGACCGATGCCGGCCTCGTCTTCATCGGCCGCATCCGCACCCCCTGGACCTCGCGGCTGGAGACGCCGCGACAGGGACGTCACGATGGCCCGGTGTGCCGGCTGGAGATTTTCGAGCCCTGGGTCGCTGCGCTGAAGGGCGTCGACTTCTACTCGAACCTCGAAGTGCTCTATTGGCTGGACCGGTCGCGTCGCGATCTGGTGCTGCAAAGCCCAAAAAACAACAAATCCACCCGCGGCACCTTCTCGCTGCGCTCGCCGGTGCGGCCCAATCCGATCGCGACCTCGATCGTGAAACTGGTTGCCATCGAGGGCAACGCGGTCTTGGTGCGTGGCCTCGACTGTCTCGACGGCACGCCGCTTTTGGACATCAAGCCCGATCGCTGCGAGTTCACGCCCTTGTCGGCGGCGCAGGCGGGCGACTTCGAGACGGAGTGAGCTTCCCCGCCTTGTCCCAAGAGATGAGGCGAGTCCTGCCCAATCCCAGCGGATTCTACGTGCCGCCAAGCCATTGCGCCCCGCTTTCAGGATTTTGCGGTAAGGCTCCGGAAGCTTCGCTGCGAACGGCCGAAAGGTTACGCCGGCGGCGGTGCTTTTTGCCGGAATGGCTGAATGGGTGGGTGGCCCTGCACCGAAGCCAGTCTAAGACAGCCTTGGTTATCAAACAGCCTTGGTTATCAAGAGGAGAGCGAACGTGCAACGGGAGTCGGTTGTTACATGTCCGTCCTGCGGCCATCAGGCGATCGAACGCATGCCCACGGATGCGTGCCAGTTCTTCTATATCTGCAAGGGGTGTGGCACCAAGCTGAAACCGCTTGCGGGCGATTGCTGCGTATTCTGTTCCTACGGCTCGGTCCAGTGCCCTCCGAAACAATCGGGAACCTGCTGTGCATGAACAATGCGAAGGCGCTACTCCAGCGCCGCGATCAGCCTGGTCGCGTTGTCCTCCAAAACCTTGACGTCTTCCTTGCGGCTCGCCGGCGGCAATAGTGCAATGCCGGTATGGCGCGGCATCACATGGACGTGCAGGTGAAACACCACCTGTCCGCCGGCGGTCTCGCTGAATTGCTGCAGCGTGATGCCGTCCGCGGTGAACGCGGTCATCGCAGCGCGCGCAATCTTTTGCGATGCGATGGCGACATGGGCAAGGTCATCCGGGCTGACGTCGAGGATGTTACGGGCCGCAGCCTTCGGGATCACCAGCGTATGCCCGGGCGCCCGCGGCATGATGTCGAGGAACGCCAGCACGTGCTCGTTCTCATAGACCTTGTGGCAGGGAAACTCGCTGCGCAGAATCTTGGCGAAGATGTTGTTGGTGTCATAGGCATGTTTTTCGTAGTCAGGCATGGCGGGGCTCCCAAGGTCCACTTCTCATCTCACGGCCATCAGGAAAATCAAGACGGCTCGTCGCTGTCCCTGCGGAATGGAGCGGCCTCGGAGAGTTCGCGGCCGGCTTCGGCGACATAGGCCCGCTCGCGCTTCAAATAGTCGGCGATCGCGCGGCGGAAATCGGGGTCGGCGATGTAATGCGCGGAGTAGGTGGTTTGCGGCAGGTAGCCGCGCGCGATCTTGTGCTCGCCCTGCGCGCCGGCCTCGACCACTTTAAGGCGATGCTTGATCGCGAAGTCGATCGCCTGATAGTAGCAGACCTCGAAGTGCAGGAACGGGTGGTGCTCGATCGCGCCCCAGTTGCGGCCGAACAGCGTGTCGCCGCCGATGAAGTTGATGGCGCCGGCGATCCAGCCGTGGTTGCGTCGCGCCATCACTAGCAGCACGTCCTTGGGCATGCTGTCGCCGATCAGCGAAAAGAATTTGCGGCTCAAATAAGGGCGGCCCCATTTGCGCGAGCCGGTCTCCATGTAGAACGCGAAGAACGCGTCCCAGGCGTCCTCGGTGATATCAGCTCCGGTCAGCCAGTGGATCGTGATGTCGCTTGCGACCGCATCGCGCCGCTCGCGCTTGATCGCCTTGCGGTGGCGCGAATTGAGTGTCGCCAGGAAATCGTCGAACGTCGCAAAACCCTGATTGTGCCAATGGAATTGCTGGTCGGTGCGCTGCAGGAAGCCGTGTTGCGCCAGGAATTTCCATTCCGCCTCGGGCGCGAAAGTCACATGTGCGGATGACGCTTTGCTGACACCGCAAAGCGCGATCAGCCCGCTCGCCAGCGCGTCGCCGATACGTTCGCGATCGGCATCACCGCGAATCAGCAGGCGCGGCCCGGACGCCGGCGTGAAGGGAACCGAGGCCTGCAGCTTCGGATAATAGCGGCCGCCGGCGCGTTGATAGGCATCGGCCCAGCCGCGGTCGAACACGTACTCGCCCTGCGAATGCGATTTC
>NZ_JBAURI010000458.1:0-10193 GCF_049581145.1 Bradyrhizobium sp. | reverse complement strand
GCTCAACAGAGCGTCCTGCGCCATTGCCATTTCCTTCTGAGCCATCATCTTGCTTTCGCCGTCGGCCATGACGTCGATCATGGACTCGGTCTTCTCAAGTCCGGGACCACTGCAGCCGACCATCGCCATCTTTGCGGCGTTTGCGGGAACAACTGCAAGGGCAAATACAGCCATCACGGCCGCTCCGAGTAACTTCGTGCTCATGTTACTTTCCATTTTCTTGTAGCACAGATCCAGCATCATTGCCGGATTCTGCGCGCAATTGTTTCGCCGATCAGCCCTCAGTTCAGGAATGAATTCCGTGCGAGATAAATGTGATCGACGCTTCTCGCAGATCTCACATGCGCGTCTGTTCGGGGAATTGATTGGACGCCGTTGCGTGTATCGAGCCTGTGACTTTGCCGATTTGAGCGTTCGATGCTCATCTGCGGGGGTGCGGCGCAACGGCAGGCGTGGCTTTCTCGAGCTACAGTTGATTCCCGAACATTTGCGGATTGGCGATCAGGCTGCTCCTGGGAAACGCCCGAGCTTCATTTTCTAAAGAATATATCTTGATTCATTTTTAGCGATCGAGACGCATGCGAATCGCGCATGCTCCCCAAGGCGATATGGTTGCAAATCAAGAGATCGGGAGCCCTTGCGAAGCCCCATTCCGCCCCCATTCTAGGCACCGAATTCCCTCGATACCTGCACGAAACCCGTGATTTACCGGGGATTCCGCGATAATCTGACCTTGTCGACCGGTTTTGAGGCGACCCTGCCGAAAGCTTAATCCGACGTTATCAGAGTTATGCGCACAGTGAGTAGCTGCATCGCACCATTAATGCTTCTGCGCTGCAGCATTATCCTCTATGTTCATTTCAACGATGAGGCTTCGCCAAGAGCTGAATCGAACTTAAGGAGACTACAATGCTGCTCTCGCTCTTCCGTATGATCCAGGCGTTCCGCGACTACCAGCGCAATGTCAATGAGCTGTCCCAGCTCAGCGATCGCGAGCTCGCCGATATCGGCCTTGACCGTTCCGACATTCCGCGCGTCGCGGCCGGCAACTACAACGGCTGAGCCGTTCTGGTCGGCTGACTCCACGGACAACGCCCGCCTCGCCGCGGGCGTTCGGATATTTGGCGCTTCAAGTCGCGCCGACTTAAGGTGCGCATCGCCAAAAAACGCGCTAACCCTGCGCCCATGAGCGCAAGCCAATCGTCTTCTTCCGAATCCATCCATATCATCGGCGCCGGTCTGGCCGGCTCGGAGGCAGCCTGGCAGGTTGCGCAGGCCGGCGTCCGCGTCGTCTTGCATGAGATGCGTCCGGTCCGAATGACCGAAGCGCACCAGACCTCCGGACTTGCCGAGCTCGTGTGCTCCAACTCCTTTCGTTCGGACGATGCCGCCAACAATGCCGTGGGCTTGCTGCATGCCGAGATGCGCCGGCTCGGGTCGCTGATCATGCGGGCGGCCGATGCCAACCAGGTGCCGGCCGGCGGCGCACTGGCAGTCGACCGCGAGGGTTTTTCCGCGGCAGTCACCGAGGCGATCCACGACCATCCCGGGATCGAAATCCGCCGCGACGAGATTGCTGGCCTGCCGTCGTCCGACTGGCGCAATGTCATCGTCGCGACCGGCCCCCTGACTTCGCAGCCGCTGGCAAAGGCTATCCGCGCCCTGACCGACGAGAACGCGCTCGCCTTCTTCGACGCGATCGCGCCGATCGTGCATCGCGAGACCATCGACATGTCGGTGGCGTGGTTTCAGTCGCGCTACGACAAGGTCGGTCCCGGCGGCACCGGGGCCGACTACATAAATTGCCCCATGACAAAACAGCAGTACGACACCTTCGTCGATGCGCTGTTGGCCGGGGAGAAGACCGAGTTTCGGGACTGGGAGGCCAATACGCCCTATTTCGACGGCTGCCTGCCGATCGAGGTGATGGCCGAGCGCGGCCGCGAGACGCTGCGGCATGGACCGATGAAGCCGGTGGGGCTCACCAACGCCCACGATCCAACCGTCAAACCCTATGCCATTGTGCAGCTACGGCAAGACAACCGGCTCGGCTCGCTCTACAACATGGTCGGATTCCAGACCAAGCTGAAATACGGCGCGCAACAGCGGATCTTCCGCACCATTCCCGGACTTGAGAAGGCGGAATTCGCACGCCTCGGCGGCCTGCACCGCAACACCTTTCTGAATTCGCCAAAGCTCCTGGACGGTCAGTTGCGGCTGCGCGCGGCGCCGCGGCTTCGTTTTGCCGGCCAGATGACCGGCTGCGAGGGCTACGTGGAATCCGCCAGCATTGGATTGATGACCGGTCTGTATGCCGCCGCCGACGCGCGGGGCCTCGAGCTCGTCCCGCCGCCCGCGACCACCGCGCTCGGAGCGCTGCTTGGCCACATCACCGGCGGTCATATCGAAACCATCGAGCCGGGCAGCCGCTCGTTTCAGCCGATGAACATCAATTTCGGGCTGTTTCCGCCGCTAGCGAACCCGCCGACCAGGAAGCCCGACGGCACGCGGCTGCGCGGCAACGAAAAGACGGTGGCAAAGAAGCAGGCGATCAGCGCGCGGGCGCTGTCCGATCTCGATCGCTGGATCGCCGATCATCTGCGCGTCCCGGCCGCAGCGTGAGCAACCCATGAATTTGCCCAAGGACGACGCCGAAGTGCTGTCGGCGCGCTGGATCGAAGGCGTGCTGCTCAAGCGCGACGTGTTTTCAACCGTCGAGCGCGGGCGTTTCCGCGCTGACGGCGGCGACGCCGAAGCCGTATTGCGCCGGCTCGACGAGGTGCCGTGGTGGTCCTTCATCCCCGCCCGCCATCTGTTCGCGCGCGAACGAAAGGCGCTGGCATTGGCCAAGGGCCTGCAAGTCGGTCCCGAGCTGCTCTGGGCCGGGCGACGCGCGCTGGTGCGCGGCTTCATCGACGGCGTCGCGCTGCATCTGGCCAAGCCTCATGGCGATCTCGCCTATTTCCGTTCGGCCAAACGCGCGCTGCATCGTCTGCACCGCGCCGGCATCTGCCACAATGATCTCGCCAAGGAGCAGAATTGGCTGCGGGGCAGCAACGGCTGTTGCTATCTGACCGACTTTCAGCTCGCCGCCTGCTTCAGGACACGGAGCCGGCTGTTTCGCATCGCCGCCTATGAGGATCTCCGCCACCTGCTGAAGCACAAGCGCAGCTACGCGCCGCAGGCGTTGACGCCGAAGGAACGCAAAATCCTGGCGCGCAAATCCCTGGTCGCAAGCCTCTGGCTGATGACCGGCAAGAAGGTCTATCGCGCCATCACGCGCGGCCTGTTCAATTTTACCGATCGCGAGGGCGGCGGCCGGCGGCTGGTCAACGACGCGCCGGTGCTGGCCGATCTCATCCGCAGACATCCGGATGTTCGCGATACCGCGATCGTCGCATTCGCCGACCGCCGCACCGGGGTCGGACTTTATGCGTTTGTGGAGGCCGACAAATCCGGGCTGGAAGCAGAGTTGCGCAGCGAACTCGCCACCGCCAAGGGGCCAAAGCCGCCCGAGCATATCCAGGTGGTGCAGGCCTTGCCGCGCGACGCCAGCGGCAAGCCCCGTACCGAAATCCTGCAGCTCGTAGCCATGAACCAGCTCGATCTGATCGCGCCGATGATGGCCAACGAGACCGATCGTGCGTTCCTGAAGGATATTCTGGAGCAGCGCAAGAATCTCCGCGACCGGTTCAATTTCGAGGCGGGTGATTTGAAGCTGCCGTCGTCAAACCAGGCGTGAATGTCGTCCCGGGCGAATGCTGCATCGGGGCCATCCCGGCATCAGTCGCGATCGCGAAACCGCCTTGAGCGCGACGCCCGCCACAGCGTCCACAGGATCGATAGCCGCGACATCGCTTGAAGCCCGAACAGATCGGCATCCGCGCGCGTCATTCGCGCCAGTTCGCGGCGAACCAGCGCCAGAGGCAGGAAGACCGGCCTGACCTCGGCGGGAACGGTTGCCAACAGATCGAATGCCGCATCGAGATGCCGCATCGCCTCTCCGATCATCTGGTCGATCGCCGCGCGCAGCCTTGGCGTCTGCTTGCCGGCAAACACCTCCTCGATCGCACTGCCCTGGCTTTCGAGCAGCTGTTGCGGCAGGAACAATTGCCGGCGCGAGGCGTCGCGCGGCAACGAGGCCAGCACCTGCGCAAACCCCTGGGCGAGGCCAGCGTGGCGCGCCAGATGTTCAGCCTCTTCCGATGGGGGAGCGGCAATTCGCGCGGCCAGCGCCAACAGCGCCGACGACGTGTCGGTGACGTAGCCTTCGAGCGCCGCCAGCGTCGGCATCGGGTCGTTGTAGAGATCGAACTGATGCTCCTCGATCAGGCGCGACAACGGCTCGACCGGAAGCCGAAAGTCGCGGACCGCAAGCCGCAATTCCGAGGCGACCGGGTTGCCCTGGACGCCACCCTGGTCGCCACCATCGTCTCGGTCCGCTAAATCCTGGTCCGAGAGGTCTTGGTCCGAGAGATTTTGGCCCGCGAAGTCGTCCCCCGCGAGCATGTCGGTCCACCATTGCAGCCTTATTTCACCGGGCAGCGGCTGACTGACCTGATCGCGCACTCGGGAAATCTCGACATTGAACGCGTAGAGCGCAAGCAGCGCGCGCCGTTGTTCAGCCGAAACGAACAGCGTCGAGGCGTAGCGGGGAAAGTCGTGGCTGCGCACCAGATCGGCGCAGAACGCGGCGGCATCCCTGCTGCCGGCAACGGCGTTCATGGCACCGCAATCAGCGCCGCTGCCACACGGCGCCGCTCGCCGATCATGACGTTATAGGTGCGGATCGCGGGTCCCGTCTGCATCGTATCGAGCACCACGCGCACAGCGCGCAGTGCCTCACGGAGCTCTCGCGGCGCGAGCCACACGTCAAGGCCGGTCCCGACGATGAGCGTGTCGATGCCGTTCGCGGACGCGAACACCCGCCGCAGCGAATATCTGTCGATCTGTTCCGGTTTGATGACCTCCCAGGCCCAGACCGCATCGGGCAGGCACAACAACGAGCCGCGATGCGACATGCCGGCAAAGGCGAAACCGCCCTTGCCATAGGCATCGATCGGCGCCGATCTCGGAAAATGCGGGGCGTCCTGGTTGCTGGCCATTATCTCGTCCAAAACCTGACTTCCCGGAGGCGGATTTCAACCCACAGGCATGCATGCCGGTCGGAGTCTGGTCTATTTCTTCGCCGGCGTATCCGGTTTCTTCGCCGGCGTGTCCGGCTTCTTCGCCGCCGTGTCCGGCTTCTTCGCGGGAGTCTCCGGTGTATCGGCTCGGTGGTTGCCGACGCCGAGATAGATCAGGATCGGCGCCGCAATGAAGATCGATGTATAGGTGCCGACCAGCACCACGCCGAACATCATCACCGCGGTGAAGCTGTGGATCGCCGGGCCGCCGAACAGCAGCAGTGCGAGCAGCGCGAGAGAGACCGTGAGGTGCGTGACGATCGAGCGCGACAGCGTCGAGTTGATCGACTCGTTCAGGAGTTGCGGCATCGGCATTTTCTTATAGCGCCGCAGCATTTCCCGGATGCGGTCATAGATGACGACCGTATCGTTCAGCGAGTAGCCGAGGATGGTCAGCAGCGCGGCGATGCTGGTGAGATCGAAATCGACCTGCGATATCGACATGAAACCAACCGTCAGCACGATATCGTGGACGTTGGCGATCATGGCGCCGAGCGCGAACTGCCACTCGAACCGGAACCAGAGATAGATCAGGATCGCCATGATCGCGAGCATCAGTCCGAGCATGCCGTAGGCCAACAGCTCGCCTGACACGCGCGGGCCCACCACCTCGACGCGACGATAGTCGACCGCATCGCCGAGCGCGCCGCGGACCTTCGTCACAGCCACCTGCTGCGCGGCATCACCGCCCGGCTGCTCCTGGACGCGGATCAAGACCTCGTCCGGTCCGCCGAACTGCTGCAACTGCACATCGCCGAGACCCAGCGCGTTCAGACTCTTGCGCATGCCGGCGATATCGGCGGTGCCGGATTTGGCGCGGACTTCCAGCAGCGTGCCGCCCTTGAAGTCGATGCCGAAGTTCAGCCCGTGGGTGAAGAACAGCGTGATGGCGAGGATCGACAGCGTCGCCGAGATCGGAAACGAGATCCGGCGGAACTGGGTGAAATCAAAATGCGTGTTGTCAGGGACAATGCGCAGCGAGGGCAGAATCCCGAGCACGCTGACCACGGTCAGCACGGCAATCAGGATACCAAGCCCGATGAGAACGAAATGAGTCACGTCAGGCTCCGCATTAGATCGGCACGCTTTGCGGCCGTTTCCACCGCACCCAGCCAGCCACGATCAGGCGGGTCAGGGTGAAGGCGGTGAAGACCGTGGTGATGATGCCGAGACCGAGCGTGACGGCAAATCCCCGCACCGGTCCGGTACCAATGTAAAAGAGCACGGCGGCGGCGATGAAAGTCGTGATGTTGGAGTCGAGGATCGTCGACAGCGCGCGCTTGAAGCCGGCATCGATCGCGGAAATCGCGTTGCGGCCGCCACGCAATTCCTCGCGGATGCGTTCATAGATCAGGACGTTGGAGTCGACTGCGATGCCGACCGTGAGGACGATGCCGGCGATGCCAGGCAGCGTCAGCGTCGCGTTGAGCAGCGACAGCAGGCCGAAGATCATCGCCACGTTGATCGCGACCGCGATGTTGGCGAACACGCCGAACAGCCGGTAGGTCAAGAGCATGAACACGATCACCATGATGGCGCCGACATAGGCCGCAAGCTCGCCCTTCTCGATCGAGTCCTGTCCGAGGCCCGGGCCGACGGTACGCTCCTCGATCACCGTCAACGGCGCCGGCAGTGCGCCGGCGCGCAACAGAATCGCGAGATCATTGGCCGACTGCACGGTAAAACTGCCCGAGATCTGACCGGAGCCGCCGGTGATCGGTTCACGGATCACGGGTGCGGAAATCACCTGATTGTCCAGCACGATGGCAAACGGCTGGCCAACATTCTCGGAGGTGGCCTGCGCGAACTTGCGCGATCCGTTCGAGTTGAAGCGGAAGTTGACGACCGGTTCGCCCGAGCGCGGATCGAATCCGGCCTGCGCGTCGTTCAGGTCGCCGCCGGAGACCAGCACCTGCTTCTTGACGACATAGGGCACCTTCGGGCTGCTCGCGCTCATCAGGACTTCCGAATCCGGCGGCACATTGCCCTGCAGCGCCTGATCCGCCGGCACGGAGGTGTCGACCATGCGGAATTCCATCTTCGCGGTCCTGCCAAGCAGGGCCTTCAACCGCGTCGGATCCTGCAGGCCCGGCACCTGCACCAGGATTCGATCGGTGCCCTGGCGCTGGATCAACGGCTCGACCGTGCCCAGCTGGTTGACGCGGCGCTCCACGATCTGCATCGACTGATCGATGGTCTGGCGGATGCGCTCGGTGATGGCCGCCTCGGGAACGGTGAGCCGGATCAGGCCGCCGCCGGCATCGCTGACCTGCAGGCTGCGCTGGCCGCTGGAGCCCAACAGGCCGGTGAGCGGTTGCGACAGGTCGCGCAGCTTGCCGAGCGCGTTCTGCAGATCGGCTTCCTTGACGTGGACCTCGACATTATCGGCATGGGAGGCAAGGCCGGTATAGGGGATCTTGGCCTCGCGCAGGACGCGGCGCACGTCGTCGCGGACCTGGTCGAGTTTCTCCTTCTTGACGTAGTTGGAATCGACCTCGAGCAGCAAATAGGAACCGCCCTGCAGGTCGAGGCCGAGCACCAAGCGGCGCTGCGCCCACAGCGGCCAGCCTTTCACGGTAGCCTCGGGAAAGAAATTCGGCACGGCGCACAGGCACACCACCAGCGCCGTCAGGATGATGCCGAGCGCCTTCCACCGTGTGAAATACAACATCGAATTGACTCGTCAGATTGGAGGTGCGACGCGCCCGAAAGCGCGCGCGGAAAAGCTCAGCCGGCTGACGTCTCGTCCTTGGCGGGCTCGCTCTTTTCCTTTGCCGGTTCGCCTTTGGCGCGCACGCCCTGGATCATCTGGCGCATCTGCCGGACGCGCACGCCATCGGAGATTTCGAATTCGATCTGGTCGTCGTCGACCACTTTTGTCACCTTGCCGACCAGGCCGCCCGTGGTCACCACCGTATCACCGCGGCGGATGTTCTTCACGAGCTCGGCGTGGTCTTTGACCTTCTTCTGCTGCGGCCGCAGGATCAGGAAATACATGATCACGAATATCAGCGCGAACGGCAGAAGCGACATCAACATGCTGTTGGTGTCGCCGCCGGCCGCGGCCTGGGCATACGCAGGTGTGATCAGCATCAGGACAATCCTCGTGAGACGGGAATGAACCGGCAAGGCCCTCCCGATGGGGCCGGTTCGGGGCAAATTCGCGCGGAATATAGCGGCCGCGGTCCCAATTGCAATGCGGCCCACGCTCTCATTTGGCGCAGCTTGCGGGACCGCGCAATGCCCGATAAGGCTGCGCCGTCAGGAACTTGGACATGTCGAGAAGCCCCCGCAAAACCGCATCCCGCGCCTCAACGCGAAAGTCCGTCAAAGTCGCGGCAAAACGCCCCAAAGCGCTGCCAGTCGACGATACGCCGGCACGAATCGTCCGCGCGCTCGAAACCATCGCAGCGCACCTCGCCGCAAGCGCGCCTGTGGCCGCAACGCCGCAGTCGTTCGCCAATGCCGACGCCTTCGTCTGGCACCCCAACGGAAGGCTTGCCGAAGTGCCCCGCGTCAGCCGCGTCGATCTCGACCTGCTCAAGGGTATCGAGCGGATGCGCGACATCCTGATCGAGAATACCGAACGGTTCGCCGACGGCCTGCCCGCCAACAACGCGCTGCTGTGGGGCGCACGGGGCATGGGCAAATCGTCGCTGGTGAAGGCCGCGCATGCCAACATCAACCTGAACCGCAGGCCGGCCGATCGGCTGAAGCTGATCGAGATTCACCGCGAGGATATCGAAAGCCTGCCGGCGCTGATGGATCTGCTGCGGGCGTCCGCGTACCGCTTCATCGTGTTCTGCGACGACCTGTCCTTCGACGGCAACGACGCCTCCTACAAGTCGCTGAAAGCGGTACTGGAAGGCGGCATCGAGGGCCGCCCCGAGAACGTGGTCCTCTACGCAACCTCAAACCGCAGGCATCTATTGGCGCGCGAGATGATCGAGAACGAGCGTTCCACCGCGATCAACCCGGGAGAGGCGGTCGAGGAGAAAGTGTCGCTGTCGGATCGTTTCGGACTCTGGCTTGGCTTCCACCGCTGCAGCCAGGACGAATATCTGGCCATGGTGAAGGGCTATTGCGCGCATTTCGGCATTACGCTCGCCGACGAGGAGCTGGAGCATGAGGCACTGGAATGGTCGGCTACGCGCGGCTCGCGCTCCGGCCGCGTCGCCTGGCAGTTCACGCAGGAATTGGTGGGACGGCTCGGGGTGCGCTTGAGCGGGAACTAGACGATCGATTCCATGACATCGATGATGTAGATGGGTAGAGCGGTCAGATCGGACCCTCGTCCGATTCTCGCCGCGAAACCCATCGCCGCGCGGCGAAATGATGGGTTTCGCAAGTGCTCTACCCATTCCACTGCTTCGTTTCACATGATCAGAACTTCGGAAACGACGGACTAGCAGCAATGGACGCTGCCATTTGCCCGCGAAGCGAACGCGGGAATTCCCATGCTCCGCGGCGCCGCTCTCAAAACCTATCGCCCGCCGGGCGATGACAGCGTGGGTTTCGAGCTCGTGGAGCGTCAGGCCCCGTTGAGGAATTGAAGCGGGTCAACCGGGGTAGATCCCTTGCGGATCTCGAAATGCAGCTGTGGCGACGCGACCTCGCCGGACTGACCCGATTTGGCAATCACCTGACCGCGCTTGATGGTGTCCCCGCGCTTCACCAAAAGCTCACTCGCATGGGCATATGCGGTGACGTAGCCATTGGCGTGCCGTATCAGGACCAGATTGCCGTAGCCCTTCAGTTCATTGCCGGCATAGGCAACTACGCCGTCCTCGGCCGCCTTGACCGGGGTGCCTTCGGGCACCGCGAGGTTGATGCCGTCGTTGGATTTGCCATTGGTCTTGGCGCCGTAGCTCGTGATCACCTTGCCGCGCACCGGCCAGCGGAAAGTCGGCAGCGCGCCGGTGGCTTCAGCAGCCTTGACCGGGGTTTCGGTTGCGGTCTCTTCCGCTGCAGGGCTGGCCTGAGCGAGCCGCGCGCTTTGCTGCGCGC
>NZ_JBAURI010000457.1:0-34518 GCF_049581145.1 Bradyrhizobium sp. | reverse complement strand
CCAAGATCATCCGCTATCTCGGCCCGCTGCTGGATTCCAGGAAGAAGGAGCACGACCAGATCGAGAACAAATATCTGTTCGAGCTGAACGGGCGCTGGACCATCGACGGTTCGGGGCGCGACAATATCGCCCGCTACATCAACCACGCCTGCCGGCCGAATGCGGAATCCGACGTCAAGCCGCGCAAGCGCAAGGTCTTCATCCGCGCCATCAAGGACATCGAGCCGGGCGAGGAGATCAACTACGATTACGGCACAGACTACTTCAAGGCCTATCTGAAGCCGATCGGCTGCAAATGCGATGCCTGCGAGAGGAAGCGCAAGAAGAAGCGCGCCGAGGCCCGCGCCGAGCGGCTGCGGCTCAAGGCGAAAGCCGAGCGCCAGGCGCAACGCAAAGCCGACCGGCTCGCTGCGGCCAAGGATAATAACAAGGCCACCAAGAAAAAGCCCGACGGTACGGCCAAGCGGGGCAACGGCAAGCTCAACGGCCACGACTTCGCCGCGGCTCTCGCGGCAGGATAAAATCGGCGTGTAAGAGCGCAGCGGGCCGCTCGGGCCTCGGGCCACGCCGACCGGTCAGACCGTTGGGCTTGGCCCCGTTAGCGGCTTCGCGGCGAACGGGCTTGCCTCCGAAATGGCTCCCTACGCTGCAAGTGCGCTGCTGCTCCGGCGCAGGCCGATATATTGCAGTTCGCCAAGCACGCCGGTCGCAATCGCCTGGGCCACGACGAACGTTTCGCCAACAAGGTTCGGGCTGACCGCGCCCGACAACAACAGGACGATGCTGATGACGGTCCACGCCGCGTTGCCGGCGATCACGACTGCGACCAGCAGTTTCGGCGTTGAAGCGCGCGTGCCGAGCCAGCCGACCAGCACGGTATAGGCGATCAGAAACAGGCCGGTTTCGCGCAACAACGTTTCCGGCAAATCGAGCAGCGCGGCGAGCGGAGCAGCGGCCGGTGCCATTGCAAGCGCGCCGGCACCGCTGAAAACGGCATCGGCGAGGAGGGCGCGGCGCAGGAAAACGGATGGACGGATCATGGAGGGTCTCCAGTTCGTGGTTGAGGGATCAGCGTGCCTTGTCAGCGTGCCTTGCGGCACAGGGCGAGAAGCCGGCGGCCCAGGCGACGCGGGCACAGCGTGTGGCCGATGCTGTTTTCGACCGCTTGCACCTGGGCGGCCACGAAGATACCGGTCGAACGCAGCAGCGGTTCGGGCACGTTGAGGCCGCCTGCCAAGAGGCGGGTCGCCAACTCCAACAACCATGGCAAGAGGCTGGTGGCGACGAAGCGGGCGAGAAAAAGCGCGATCATTGTCATCTCCTGGCCTGGAAGATCAGCCGGCTGGCGGCGCAATTCGATTACTTGGGAGGTAATGGAAGGCGCGAAATTCGCGTGCTAGCTTTTGGTCATGAGCGCACACACTGCCGCGGCCAAATCCGAACCAACCAGGTCCCTTCATGTCGGAGATCACCTGCGCGGGTGGCGGCAGCGACGCCATCTGAGCCAGCTCGATCTCGCCGTTGACGCCGAGATCTCGGCGCGTCACCTGAGCTTCGTCGAGACCGGCCGTGCCGCGCCCTCGCGCGACATGGTGCTGAGGCTCGCGGAGCGGCTCAACATACCCTTGCGCGAGCGCAACGTGCTTCTGGTCGCCGCCGGCTTCGCGCCGGCCTTTCCGCAACGCTCACTCGATGATCCCATGCTGAAATCCGCGCGCGAGGCCATCGACCTCGTGCTGAAAGCCCATGAGCCGAACCCGGCGCTGGCCTACGACCGCCACTGGAATCTGGTGACTGCAAACCGCATGGTGGCCCCGCTTTTGGAGGGCATCCCGCGGCGCCTGCTCGGCCAGCCCTTCAACATCCTGCGGCTTGCCTTTCACCCCGAAGCGCTGGCAGCGCGCACGGTCAATCTCGCCGAGTGGTGCGGTCATCTCCTGGAGCGGCTGCATCGCCAGTGCGAGGCGACCGCCGATCCCGAATTGATCAGGCTCTATGACGACCTCAAGGCCTATCCCATTCCGGCCCGCACCGGGCCGCTGCCACCCGACAACAACGTCGCGATCCCCTTGAAGCTGCGCCGGGATGGCGCGGTGCTGAGCTTCTTCTCGACCACCATGGTGTTCGGTACGCCGGTCGACGTCACGCTGTCGGAGCTGGCGCTGGAAACGTTCTTTCCGGCTGACGATTTCACTGCCGCTCAGATGCGGAACATCGCGGCCAGCTTCGGCTGACAAGCTTGTTTCGCCTGCTGTCGGGCATATGTTGGGAGGTCAGTCCAGGACGGGAGGTGCCCATGAGCAAGCTGAAACCGCTGCAGATCGATATCGTCTCCGACGTGGTGTGCCCATGGTGCTATATCGGCAAGCGCCGGATCGAGAACGCGCTGGCGCTCGCCGCCGACGTGCCGGTGGAGATCAACTGGCGGGCGTTCTTCCTCAATCCGTGGGTGCCGCGCGAGGGCATCAGCCGGGACGATTATCTCACCGCCAAATTCGGTTCGGTCGAAGCCTATAAGGGCATCGCCGGACGCGTGGTCGAAGCCGCCGGGGAGGAGGGCCTGGTGTACCGGCCCGATCTGGTGAAGCGCCAACCCAACACCATCGATTGCCATCGCCTGATCCATTGGGCGGACGCACGAGGCAAGGCCGCGCAGATGAAGCAGCGGCTGATGGAACTGTACTTCCGCGATGGCGGCGATCTCACCGACACCGAGGTTCTGATCGAGGCCGCGGCCGATTGCGGGCTCGATGCCGACGACGTGCGCAGGCGTCTTGCCACCGACGAGGACGTGGCGCTGATCTCGGCCCAGGCACAGGATGCGTCCGACAAGGGCATCTCCGGCGTGCCGACCTTCGTGTTCGCGCAGAAATACGCCGTCTCCGGCGCGCAGCCGGCCGACATGCTGGCCCGCGCCATCCGCCAGGTCTCGGCAGAGGTGAATGCGCAGGCCGCGGAGTAGGGCATTTTCCGACTCAACGTCATCGGAAAACGTTCCAGCCTTGAGTTATGCCGACATGCAGGTGACGATCCCGCGCGGCGATTGATGATGAAGATCAAGATCGTGGTGCATGAGGCTGAGGAGGGAGGCTTCCGGGCCGAAGTTCCTGCTATTCCTGGTTGCGCTACTCAGGGGACAGCATGGATGAGCTGATGCGCAATCGTCGTGAGGCGATCGAAGGGTGTCTGTCGACTGAAGTCGGAGCCCGGCGGCACCGAAATAGTGCTGGAATTTCCTGCATGAAATCGGTATCTGGCCGCGACTTGGCTCGCATTGTCGAGCGTCGCGGCTGGACCTTGCTCCGCGTCAGCGGCAGCCATCATATCTGTATATCTGTGGTAACGCCGGAAGCGTTGTTCGGCTATCAATTCCAATATACGGCAACAAGCCGCTGAAGACAGGGCTGTTGCGGCATTGGCGAAGCTTGCCGAACTCTCGGACGACGATCTTTAGCCCGGCGTTCTATCGGCGGTTCTCGTGGCGGTTGACGTTGGCTGGCGTCCGCGCTGACTCGCCCGTGCTGGTTTTGCCTAACGGCCACGGACGAAATGAACAGCCCAGCGCGCCAGCTCAAGGGCGGATTGGCGCGCCACCAGCGCGGCCTGGATCAGCGCCACCACGGGATCGCGCCGTCGCAGCGGGATCAGCACGTCACCGATCGCAAAACGGCCGCGCCAGATCGGGTTGATCATGGGGTGGTCGGGGCTTGCGGTGGAATCCGCCGATGTGATCCCGGGGTCGGCGCAGAGGTGCCGCGTCAGGTCGAGCGTCAGCTGGACGCCGGGTGAGAATTTGGCAAAGCGCTCGTCGACGCCGAGCTTGAAGAAGAACGCGCGATCCTGGTGCCGCAGCACGATGCCCGCCGCGACCGGCGTGTCGCCCGCGCGCAAGGTCACGATCTCGCATTGATCGGCCTCGGCAAGCGCGACGGCCGCGCGGCGAATGAAGGTCGCGTCGCCCTCGACCTGCAGCAGGGCCGTGCCGCGTTGGCCCTTCCAGCCGCTCGACTCGAGCCTGAGAAAGATCTCGAGCGCGGCTGCGACGTCGCGGGGCGTGCGCGCGACCGTGAAACGGACGGCGCCGTGTTCGGCCAGCCGATGGCGCTGGCGGCGCAACTCCTTCAACTTCCTGCCGCCGAGCGCCTCGCGCAGCAATTCTTCGCCGTCGCGCGTCGCATCGAGACAGGCCCGCACATGCGAGCACAGCACGCGTGGGCGGAGGCCTTCACGGCGCGCGCTTGCCGTGAAGGCGGCCAGCACCGCCCCATCGAGCGCCAGCTCGCGCAGCAGCAGCGCACGCGCACCTGTGTTCCGCGCCTGCTGCAGCAATTGAGCCGCGGCATCGTCCGCCATGTCGCGATCGATCAGCGGCGTGCACAGCGTTCCGTAGGGATGGGCACTGGCCAGAGCAGGCAGGGGGATCCGGAAGGCGCGCCGCAGCGGGATGACGGGCAGCAGGCCGATCAGCCGCGCCGACGAGGGCGGGCTTGATGCACAAAGCACCGAGGAGCCGGTGCGACCCGGTGCGCTGGCGTTCACGGCCAATTCCCAGTCGGGCAGGTAGTAGGCGTTCGGCTCGGCGGCGCGATCGCTGAGCCTGCGCCACGGCGGCGTGGCAACCGCTGTGAGGCGGATCAACGCGCCAGCTTCGGACATGCCGGCAGCCGTCTGCGCAGTCCCGGCACCGCTCTCGGATACGCCGCGTCTTGCCGCTAGATCCAGAATGTCGGCCACGTCGCTGTTCCCCATCAGCGCCGGACTGAGCAAGGGAGGGTCGGCTCCCGCCGCCGGCGCGATCGGCCCAAGACTACGTGGAAAGATTGGAGAATACCGTTGGTTTGCAGGCGTATTTTGACCGGTCATCTTAACCTGCTGTTCAGCCTGAACAGCTTTTGCTGACTTTACCGCGTCAAGGCCACGTCCTTGAATGCGGCGATCAGCGCCTTTTCCAACTTGCCGTCCATGCTCTGGATGATCTCGTAAGCCTTCTCCCTCGGCATCACCGGCTTGTAGCTGCGGTATTCGATCAGCGCCGCGAAGATATCGGAGATCGTCAGGATGCGAACCAGATCGGCGATCTTGTCGGCGCTCAGCCCGTCGGGATATCCGCTGCCATCGAGATATTCATGGTGATGGCGGACGGCATCGAGTATTTCCGGAGTGATACCGGGGTTTTCCTTCAAGACGTCCCAGCCGGCGCCAGGATGGGTTTCGACCAGCGTGCGTTCCGCTGGATCGAGACGTCCGGGCTTGTCGAGGATCGCGAGCGGAATTTTTGCCTTGCCGATGTCGTGAAACATCGCGGCCATGTAGAGCCGCTCGAGATCCGCCTTCGAGACGCCGAGACTTAAGCCAAAATCGACGGTGACGCCGGTGACCAGCAGACAGTGCTGATAGGTGCCTTCGTGATGACGGCGCACCGTCGCAAGCCAGTTCGACAGCCCATTTTCTTCGATGCTGTCCGCAATGCTGCCGCCGGACCGTTTGGCGTCGTTGATATCGATTGGCGTGCCGCTGAGCACCGATTCGAACATTGACGCGATACAGGCCGCGCCGGCCGACGCCGCCTGCCGTCCATCGCCCAGCGCGATGTCGGGCGCAACGGTCGGCGCATCGGGGTCGGCGAGCTTGGCCAACAACTGCGCGCGGCTGGCGTTGGAGGAAAGGACGGTGGTTGCGCCCAGCGCATAGGCCTGCACGGTCGACAGTCGCGATTTTCGGTCGATCAGGAAAATCCGCTTGGGGATGCGGACCAGTTTTGGCGAGATTTGCTTCAGCGCGGTGATGTTGTCCACATCGCGCAGATCGGCCGCGACAACGACAGCGTCGATGTCGCTGCCGCGGATGTCCGCCCCGTTCAGCAATTCCGATGTGAGCGCGTAACGCTCCGTGAGCATTCCGCGCAAGGCGCCAAGCTTGGCTATGTTGTCGCCGACCAGATGCACGCACATGAAGAAACCAGATCCCCGCCGTCTCGTACCCGTGATACCGGACCTCATCCTCCGGAAGATTCGTTAAATTTGCGCGTTTGCGAAAAGCGATGGATGCGCGCGGCCCTTAGCTTGAAAATAATGATGGCGGCCCTGCACGGTAGTCTGGTCTTGGCGCGACACGCGCATTCGATGCAGCGTCCGATATATGGTCGTAGCGGCGCTGTGTATTCACGGCATCTCGCTACCGCCATGCCCGCTATCTTGTAGAGGTTTCCTGAACATCGCGTTTGCGGCTCGACCGATTCGATGTCCGTATTTTACCGGAGTATTTTTGCTCGCAGGGCACCGCGCGTCAGGAGCATCTCGCTCGCAACCGCGGCCTCGGAGACCGAGGCGATGCGCGCGTCTGCGGGGGTTCACAGGCGCGGCGCCGCCATCCGATCCACCCCGCGTCGCGGCAACGATACAGTCGCTCGGAGTCCGCAACGCCCCGGCTTGTTTTCCAAAGCCAGTGAGCCGCCAATCTTTTCAAGCGCAAGCTGGACAATGGCGAGCCCGAGGCCGGTGCCAGACGGACTTTTGTGCTGGCCGCGAAAGAAGCGATTGGTGACCAGAAGAAGTTCATCGTCGGGAATGCCCGGCCCTTCGTCGTCGATGGTGATCGCGGTGTGCGAATGGCCGGTTGCCGCGCTCCATTTCGCGATGCCCTCTGTTCGCATGTGCTGGATCGCATTTTCGTGCAGGTTCCTCAGTGAAATCGTCAACAGATCGCGGTTCGTCGCGAGGTTGATGTCGTTAAGCGACGGGTCCAAAACCACCTTGGCGGGTTCTGCAGCCTGGTCGGCTAACGTGATCTCTTCCAGAAGTTCGGCCAGATTGACTTCACCCTTCAGTTCGACCTCGGCCTGGGCATCGAGGCGGGCCATCACGAGCAACTGCCGGACCAGGCGGGCGGCTCGATCAACGGAAGCGACGATGTGTCGAAGCGCGCTCTCCCTTGCCGTCGGGTCGGTCGTGGCGATGGCGACCTGCGCCTGGGTCTTCAGGCCGGCCAGGGGCGTCCGCAATTCATGTGCGGCAAACGCCGTGATTTCCCTTTCGTGTCGGCGGGCCGCTTCAAGCCTGGCAAACAGGCTGTTCAGGGAGTTCATGAGCGGGAGTATTTCAGGAGGCGCGTGATCCGGATCGACCGGCCGCATGTCGTCGACGCTGCGGTTCCGCAAATCGACGGCGAGATAATGCAATGGCCGCAATCCGCGCCCGAGACTTGTCCAGATCAATAGCCCCAGGAGCGGAACGATGAAGATCACCGGCCAGAGCAGGCCTCGGACGAGATCGTTCACCAGCCTTTCACGCAAACCCAGCCGATCACCAACGAGCACCCTGAGGCCCTTCGATGAATCTGAAACGGCATAGACCCGCCACGTCTCGCCCCCGACCCGTTGATCCGAAAAGCCGTCCTTCTGATCGCCGAGACTTTCGGCCGGCGCCCCGCTCGATCTGGCGACCAGCCGTCCATCCAGCGACCATATCTGGCAGGACAACTGGCGCTCATATCCCACGCGTTCCGGCATGAGCACTGAGCCGGACTGATCAACGGGCGGCGAGGAAGCCCCGGCGTTGATGGCCAAGGAACTGACCATCCGCGCAGCCTCCTGAAGCCTTGTGTCCAGCACGTGCTCGACCTCGGCTCGCGTTTGAAGGAAGATCCAGCCGGCCGCGCATAGCCAGATCAACCCCGTCGCTGCCACAAGGATGATGAACAGCCTTCCGCGGAGGGATTTCAACATCATGATTGCTTGCCGCGCATCCGGTAGCCAAGCCCGCGCACCGTCTCGATCGCATCGCGTCCAATCTTGCTTCGCAAGTTGTGGATGTGCACCTCGACGGCGTTGCTTTCGATCTCTTCCTGCCAGCCATAGAGACGTTCCTCGAGATCGGTCCTGGAGCGAATAGCCTCCGGCCGCTCCATCAGCGCGGCAAGGACGGCAAATTCGCGCCGCGAAAGGCTGATCGGCTTTCCCGACGCCGTCGCAACCAGGGTGGCCGGATCGAGCACGACGCCATTGTGCGTCAGACTCGAGATGGCCCGGCCAGCGCTGCGGCGAACGATGGCGCGCACCCGCGCCGCCAGCTCATCCAGATCGAACGGTTTGCCGAGATAGTCGTCCGCTCCGGCGTCAAGTCCCCTGATACGGTCGGACACCTCGTCAAGCGCCGTGAGCAGCAGCACCGGCGTCCCGTTGCCCGCGGAGCGGATTTTCGCCAGCAGATCGAGCCCCGATCCGTCCGGAAGCATCAAGTCGAGCACGATGGCATCGAAGGTCGTCGTGCCGAGGGCAGCATGCGCGTCGCCGCATGAACTCACCGTATCGACGGTGGCACCCGACAGCCCGAGTCCTGCCGTCAAACCATCGAGCAGAACCGGATCATCTTCCACGACGAGAATTCGCATCACGCCCTCTTCATCTCCGGCAGGCCCGGATCGCAGGCGAGCCTTAAGGCTGGCTTAAGGTGCGATGGCGATATCGGCGCCACCTTATGACCAGGGATCGTCATGCGAAACGCTCGTCTCCGGACAATCATCGGCTTTCTTGTGTTCGCCAGCGGCGCTGTTGTCCACGCCCAAACGCCGCCGAGTGCCGACCGTGTGTTTCGACTGCACGTTACGCCCGGCACGGCCGGCGCGCTGGAGCTGAGCTGGACCATCGCTCCCGGGAATTATCTGTATCATGACAAGATCGCCGCGACAGGCGCTGGCGGCTCCGCCATCGAACTGCGCACGGATCCAGGGGAGATCAAGGACGATCCGTCGTTCGGTCAGACGGAAATCTATCGCGACCGGGCGCATGCGGTCGTGGCCGCGAAACTCCTGCCGCGGGACGGCGATATCGTGGTGATCTTTCAGGGCTGCGCCGAAAGAGGAATTTGCTACCCGCCGGTGAAAAAGACGGTCGATCCGAGGACGATGTCGGTGGTCGGCGACAGCGCCGTCAAAAGCGAACTGGCCGGTTCGTCCGCGAGGGAGCCGGTTCAGGGCACCAAGGCGGAAGCCTCGTTTGCGCCACTCGGCGCGCTGGCTGGTCCCGCGCCGGAGCCCGCCGGTCTGCAGGGCAATATCGTTGCGGTGCTGCTGGCATTCACCGGCTTCGGATCGCTCCTGGCGTTCACGCCCTGCGTTTTCCCGATGATACCAATACTCTCGGGAATGTTGGCGCGGTCGGGTGATCGCCTGACGGCGTGGCGAGGCTTCGTGCTCTCGGGGACCTATGTTCTGGCGATGGCGCTCGCTCATGCGATCCTGGGCGTCGTGGCGGCGTGGTCCGGGCAGAATCTGCAGGCCGCGCTGCAAACGCCGGCGGTGCTTGCCTCGACGAGCGCGGTATTCCTGGCGCTCGCGGTCTCGATGTTCGGCTATTACGATCTGCAAATTCCGCAATCCTGGCAAACCCGATTGATCGGAAAGGCCTCGCCCCGAGGCGGCTCCCTCGCTGGCGCCGCCATCATGGGATTCGGGTCCGCACTCATTGTCGGCCCCTGCGTAACTCCGCCGCTCGCTGCCGCGCTGGTTTATGTGGCGCAAACCGGCGACATCCTGCGCGGGGCATCGGCTTTGTTCGCGCTGGGGGTGGGAATGGGTTTGCCGCTGCTCGTATTCGGGACCTTCGGTGGCGGCATTCTGCCGAAATCCGGTCCGTGGCTGGCCCATGTGAAACGCCTGTTCGGCTTTGTCTTCGTCGGACTCGCGATCTCGATCGCATCGCGCATATTACCGGACCGGGTTGTTGCGATCCTTTGGGCTGCAATGGCCGGGTCCGTTGCCGCCTATCTCGTCGCCCTGATCGCGGTGAAGCATGATCGGCGTCCCCACTATGTCCTCGCCGCAGCGACGGGTGTGCTGATTGCCATCGTCGTACTCGTCGCCGTATCGTTCGACGACTCCTTCCGCTTGCCGCCGGGATTTGGGGACATGTCCGCATCCGGTTTCGTCGCGACCGCGAGGTCCTTGGAGTTCAAGACCGTGTCGACGCCACAGGCGCTCGACGAGGCGTTCGCAAGGGCAAGACAAGACCGCAGGCCCGTCGTTCTCGATTTTTCGGCGGCGTGGTGCGTCGAGTGCCATGTCATGGATCGCACCGTTTTTTCCGATCGGGTCGTTCGGGAGCGCCTGCGCGATTTCGACCTGATCCGCGCAGATGCGACCGACTACAACGGCGATAGCCAGTCCCTCATGAAACGCTTCGGCGTGGTTGGTCCACCGACGGTGATCTTCCTCGATGCTGAACTGGGCCAGGAAGCGGCGGATACCCGGATCATCGGTGCCGTCGACCCGGCAACGTTTCTCGAACACCTCGATCACCTCGATCATCTCCCGGCGGGCTGAACCCGGTCCTCGCTGGCCAACCCAAGGAAAACCACGATGTCCCCCAAGCGCGTCTCCGCATTGGCGATCCGCCTGCTTTTTCCGCTTGTCCTGTTCGGCCAGGCCGGCCTTTCCCCGGCATGGTCGGATGACGCGCAGGATCCCGACGTGTCTTCGGCCGCCATCCTCAACGATCCCGCTGCTCCGGTCGCGGGAAATCCGAAAGGCGATATCACCATCGTGACGTTCTTCGACTACAACTGCCCGTTCTGCAAGAAAGCCGAGCCTTCTCTGGAACGTGTCGTGAAGGAGGATGGCCACGTTCGTCTGGTCTACAAGGATTGGCCGATCCTCACGAAGCCATCGGTCTACGGCGCACAGCTTGCCCTCGCTGCGAAATATCAGGGCAAATATGACGTGGTCCACGCGGCGCTGATGGCCATTCCCGGCCTCAAGATCCCGGAAGATCAGATGCTCGCCGCGGTGCGCGCTTCGGGCGTCGACATGGACCGGCTCGATGCCGATCTCAAGGCTCATGCCGATGAAATCACCGCGTTGTTGAGGCGCACCCTGGCGCAAGCCGACTCGCTCGGCCTGCAGGGGACGCCCGCCTATCTGGTCGGGCACTTCAAGGTCACCCAGGCGCTGACCTATGAGGGCTTCAGGCGCGCTCTCGCGGAGGCGCGCGCCCAGGCGGGGAGGTAAGCGCCGTCTGCAGCCACGTGACCGCAGCCACGTGACCGCAACCAAAAGCGGCGCCGAGCGGCTCAGGCAATGTCCGAAACGACCCGCTTGAGCAGTTCCCGCACCTGACCGGCGACCTTGCCGAGCTTCGGATTGTCGATCGCACTCATCGAGGCGACGGGATCAACGGCGGAAATCTCCACCGCACCGCCGTCGCGCTGTTGCACGACGACGTTGCAGGGCAGCATCGTCCCGATCTTGTCTTCGAGGGAGAGGGCCTCGTAGGCGAGCTTCGGGTTGCATGCTCCCAGGATGAGGTACGGCCGGAAACCGACGCCGATCTTCCTGTGCAGTGTATCCTTCACGTCGATCTGCGTGAGGACCCCGAAGCCGTGCTTGTTCAAGGCGTCGGTTGTGGCCGCAACCGCGGCATCAAACGGCAGATTGACGGTCTTCGAGAAGTGATAGGTCATGGATCTTCCTTCGGTGAGACACGAACAATCGCCGTGCCGCCAGTTCATCGCGAATTACGAAAACGCGCAGCCGTCCCGCACGCCGAGCTTCCTGAAGATCATTGCCGCAGGACAGAACCCGGTGATCGACGCCTGGAACATGTTCAGCCCGGCGAATGCCGTCAGCAGATACCAGTAGGGACTGACCGTGTAGCCGAGCGCGAGGCCGAGCAGGACGACGAATCCCGCGAACATCAGGACTGCTCTATCTACGTTCATGACATGCTCCTTTGGGATGGTTTGAAATTCGTCAGGACCGGGCGAGCCCGGCTTTCGTCCATGCGACGATCTTTTGCGCGTCCATCGCGCCGGAAATCCGCGAAAGCTCGCGGCCGCCCTGCATCAATAGAAGGGTAGGGATGCCGCTGATCCCAAGCCGCGAGGAAATGGTGGGCGCGGTATCGGCGTTGAGCTTCAAGAGGCGAACCGTGGGCTCGAGCGCCTCGGCGGCGCGCTCGAACATCGGCGCCATCGAGCGGCAGGGACCGCACCACGGCGCCCACACATCGACCAGCAAGGGGATATCGTTGTGCGCCACATGGCGCTCAAAACCCGCTTCGTCGACCTCGATCGGATGGCCGGTGAAGATGGGCTGATGGCAGGATCCGCATCGCGCCGCATCCGGCGACCGATCGGCCGGCAGCCGGTTGATCTTGCCGCAGTGTCCGCAGACGATTTGTTGTCCTGTACTCATGCCGCGGGATCGACCTCCCTGACCTTGGCAATGTTCAGCCTGTCGAGCAGGAAGCGCTCGTAGAAGGGTTCGCTTTCGCCGCGTCGGATCTTGCGCAGGAAGTATTTTTCGAAGGCGACCTTGGCGTAGTGCACCCATTCGCCTTTCGACGACCAGTTGACGTTGCGCGGCGGAATCTGCGGCTGCGCCAGGAAGGCGACGCCGGAATCGCCGAAATCCGCCAGGCAGATGGCGTTCCAGGTCGGCTGTGCCACCGGTTTCCGGTCGCGCAGCAAGGCCCCGATATTGCGGGCCGTTGCAGTGACCATGGATTCGATCATGAAA
The DNA here is from genome assembly GCF_049581145.1 of Bradyrhizobium sp. Lineage (GTDB taxonomy): Bacteria > Pseudomonadota > Alphaproteobacteria > Rhizobiales > Xanthobacteraceae > Bradyrhizobium. The sequence continues at coordinate 22,008 of NZ_JBAURI010000457.1, read as the reverse complement.
CCGGTTTTCGGCACGCCGACCGGCACGGGCGTTGCTCCGGCCGGCGCGATTGCCACGCAGACACCGATCGCAAAGACATTGCGGTATTCCGGATTGCGCTGATACTTGTCGACGATGACGAAACCGCGGGGATTGGTCAGTTTTTCAATGCCGCGGATGGCTGAGACGCCGCGAAACGCCGGCAGCATCATCGAATAGGCGAACGGCAGTTCATGGTTCTTGCGGACCGAGCCGTCCTCCGCGATCTCCTCGACGGAGATCGTGCCCGGCGCTACGCTCTTCACTCTGGCGCTGGTGATCCACTTGACGTGTTTTTCGCGCATCTCGCTTTCGAGCAGGCCCTTGGTGTCACCGACCCCGTCCAGTCCGAGATGGCCGATATAGGGCTCGGAGGTGACAAACGTCATAGGCACGCGGTCGCGAAGCTTGCGGCGGCGCAACTCGGTTTCCAGAATGAACAGGAACTCGTAGGCCGGGCCGAAGCACGACGCACCTTGCACGGCGCCGATCACGACGGGGCCGGGATCGGCGGCCAGCTTCTCGAATGCCTGCCTCGCCTCGGAGGCATGATCGACATGGCAGATCGATTGGGTATGACCGTCCGGCCCGAGCCCCGGGATCTCGTCGAACGCAAGTTCCGGTCCGGTCGCGACGACCAGATAATCGTAGTCGATCGACACGCTGTCCGTGAGCTCGACGCGGTTTTCCGCTGGATGCAAGCGTTGTGCACCTTGCGTCAGCAGGCGGATGCCTTTTCGATTCATGACGTCGACAAGGTCGACCTCGATCTCGCGGCGTTTGCGCCAGCCGATCGCGACCCAAGGATTTGAGGGGACGAAGTGATAGACCGGCCCCTGCGAAATGACGGTCAGCCGATCGTCCTTTCGCAATTGGGGCAGCAATTCATAGGCCATCAGCGTCCCGCTGAGGCCGGCTCCGATAACAACGATTTCCGCCACTGATTCCTCCTGTGCATTCGGCATCGCCCGTTGCACCGGGTCTTGCTGCCGTCTTGACAAGATATGCGAATATTCGTATATACGCAAGTATGAAAATAGATGGCGCGATCATGGAAGCGGCTGCCGATCAGGCCAGTGATCTGCTGAAGGCGCTGTCCAACCGGCATCGACTGCTGATCATCTGTCAACTGATCGACGGTGAGCGCTCGGTCGGCGATCTGGCCGGGTTCCTGAAGCTGCGGGATTCCACGGTGTCGCAGCATCTTGCGATCCTTCGCAAGGACGGCCTCGTTTCGGCGCGGCGCGATGCCCAGACGATCTATTACTCCATCGCGAGCGGGCCTGCACGCGAGGTGCTGGAGACGCTCTATCGGATCTACTGCGCGCCGAAGCCGCTCGCGAGGGCGAAACGCAGGACATGAGCATTCGAAGGCAGGGCGTTGAGCGAAATCAATAGTTCCCGGCGATTCGAGTGAGAAGTTCACGCGGGCTGGGCCGCCTGCTGAGCGCCAACAAGGTACGGACGGACCGATGCGGAATTTGACGCTGATGGGGATTGTCGCGGCGGCGACGTTGTTTGCGGCCCCCGCATGCGCGGGGACTCTGACCGTTGCGTCGCGCCCGGTTGCCGACGAGAAGGCGGTTTTCGCCACCGTGGAAAGCATCAGCGTGGTGCCGGCGCGCGGCCGCATCAGCGGTACGATTGTCGAGCTCAAAGTCAAGGAAGGCGACAGCGTCACGCGCGGACAAGCCATCGCGGTGATCGCGGACGACAAGCTCGCATTGCAGATGAAGTCGCTGGACGCGCAGATCGATGCCTTGCGGGCGCAGTCGGATCAGGCGCAGATCGATTTCGATCGCACCTCGGGGCTGGTGGACCGCGGCATCGTGCCGCGGACCAAGCTCGACGAGACGCGGACCGCGCTCAACGTCGCCGAAAACGGACTGCGTGCAAAGACCGCAGAGAGGGCGGTCATCCAGCAACAGTTCAATGAAGGGCAAGTGCTGGCTCCCGTCGACGGGCGCGTGGTAAAGCGGACCGTCTCGATCGGCTCGGTCGTGCTGCCCGGCGATACCGTCGAGACGATCGCACAGCAGAACTTCAGGCTGCGGCTGCGAGTGCCGGAACGGCATGCCCGTTTCCTCAAAACCGGCGACAAGATCCGTGTCGATGGCGCCGAGTTCGGCGACCGGGCCGCCAAGTTCGGCGTGATCGACCTGGTCTATCCGCAGATCGAGGATGGTCGCGTCATTGCGGACGCCACCGTTGACGGCTTGGGTGAATATTTCGTCGGCGACCGCTTGAGGGTCTGGATCTCCGGCGGCACCCGAACCGCCTTCGTGATTCCGTCGAACTATGTGACGACCCGCTTCGGGATAGACTACGTCCGTCTCCGTCAGGGCGACCAGACCATTGACGCGCCGGTGCAGCGCGGCCGCGATCTGCCGTTGCCCGAACTCCCCAACGGGCTCGAAATCCTGTCCGGCATTCGCGCGGGCGACCAACTGGTGCAACCATGAATCTCGGTCTGTCCGGGCGGCTGACCCGGGCGACGATCGGTTCGCCGCTGACGCCCTTGTTTCTGCTCGCTTCGCTGATCGTCGGGTTGATGGCCGTCGTCGTCATCCCGCGCGAGGAGGAACCGCAGATCAGCGTTCCGATGGTCGACATCCGTGTCAATGCCGACGGATTGCGCGCGCCCGACGCGGTCGAACTCGTCACCAAGCCGTTGGAAGCGATCGTCAAGGGCATCGACGGGGTCGAGCACGTCTATAGCCAGACCGAAGACGATCGCGTGATGGTCACTGCGCGTTTTCTGGTCGGCACCAAATTCGACGATGCGATCCTTCGTGTTCACGAGAAAATCCGAGCCAATCTCGACCGCATCCCGGTCGGTATTCCCGAGCCGTTGATCGTCGGGCGCGGTATCAATGACGTCGCGGTCACCGTGCTCACGCTTTCGCCCAAGCCTTCGGCCGCCGAACGCTGGACCGACAAGGACCTCTACGAACTCGCCGACAAATTGCGCGCCGAATTGATCAAGGTCGACAACATCGGGCTGACCTACATCTCGGGTGGTGCCCCCCAGGAAATCAGGGTCGAGCCGGACCCCGAGAAGCTGTCGCTGTTTGGCGTCACGCTGCAGCAGCTCGTCGCCAAGGTGAAGGACGCCAATCGCTCGTTCCTGGCTGGAGAAGTCCGCGAAGCCGGGATCGTCCGCAACGTCGTGGCCGGACAGACGTTGTCGGGGATCCCCGATATCGGCCTCTTGCTGATTTCGGCCCGGGACGGACGGCCGGTCTACGTCAAGGACGTCGCGTCCGTGGTCATCGGACCGAGTGTGACCGAACATCGGGTCTGGAACGATGCGCGTGACAGCAAGGGCCAGTGGGAGCGCGTTCCCGCGGTCAGCCTGGCCCTGGCAAAGCGGGCCGGCGCCAACGCGGTTGTTGTTTCCGAGGATATCGCGCAAAGGCTCGAGGGCTTAAAGGCGCGCCTGATTCCCGCTGACGTGGACGTCACGGTCACCCGCGATTACGGCGAGACTGCCAACGAAAAAGCCAATGAGCTGCTGTTTCATCTCGGCCTCGCCACGGTCTCGATCGTGATGCTGATCGCGATCGCGATCGGCTGGCGCGAGGCACTGGTCACGCTGGTGGTGATCCCGACCACGATCCTGCTGACACTGTTTGCCGCGAACCTGATGGGCTACACCATCAACCGGGTCAGCCTGTTCGCGCTGATCTTCTCGATCGGCATCCTGGTCGATGACGCCATCGTCGTGGTCGAGAACATCGCGCGGCATTGGGCGATGAAAGACGCGCGGCCGCGCGTGCAGGCCACCATCGAAGCGGTCGCCGAGGTCGGCAATCCCACCGTCGTTGCAACGTTGACGGTGGTTGCGGCGCTGTTGCCGATGCTGTTCGTGTCCGGGCTGATGGGTCCCTATATGGCGCCGATCCCGGCCAATGCGTCCGCGGCCATGCTGTTTTCGTTCTTCGTCGCGATGGTGGTGGCGCCCTGGCTGATGCTGCGGCTGGCGTCGCGACAGGGCCCCGTCAGCGCGGCGTACGCCGCCCATGACGAAGGCGTGCTCGGCCGCATCTACCGACGCATCGCGACCCCGATCGTGCGCAGCAAGCGTTCGTCCTGGATGTTCCTGATCGGCGTCGGTGTCGCGACACTGCTATCGATGATGCTGTTCGCGACCAAGTCGGTCACGGTGAAGCTGCTGCCGTTCGACAACAAATCCGAGATCGCGGTCATGGTCGACCTGCCCGAGGGCGCCAGCCTCGAAGACACCGAACGGGTGCTGTTCGCTGCCGCCGATGTCGCCCGTGGATTGCCCGAGATCGTTTCCGTGCAGTCCTATGCCGGCACGCCTGCGCCCTTCAACTTCAACGGTCTCGTGCGCCATTATTACCTGCGCGAAAGGCCCGAGCTCGGCGAGCTGCAGGTCAATCTGGCCGCGCGGGGCGACCGCAAGCGGGCGAGCCACGACATCGCGCTCGAATTGCGCCAGCGCCTGAAGGCGATCGGCATTCCCGCCGGCACCAGCCTCAAGGTGGTTGAAGTGCCGCCTGGGCCACCGGTGCTGGCGACCCTGCTGGCCGAAATCTACGGACCCGACGCCGCGACGCGCCGCGCCGTCACCTTCGAGATGAAAAAGATCTTCGCGGAGGTGCCGTTCATCGTCGATATCGACGATTCGATCGGCGAGCCGCGGCCGCGGCTGCGGCTGTCGATCGATCAGGATCGGCTCGAATTCTTCGGCGTCGAGCAGCGCGACGTCTACGATACCATCCAGACGCTGTTCGGCGGCGTCTCGGTCGGCTATTCCCACCGCGGAGAAGACCGCAATCCGATCGGGATCGCCGTCAAGCTGCCGAAGCGCGACCTCGCTTGGACCGAAGCGCTGGCGTCGACGCCGGTGCCGGCCAATACGTTGCCCGGCAGCAAGACCGTTGTCGAACTGGGGCAGCTCGTCAAAGCCCAGGTCGAGGCAGGCGCGCCGATGATCTTTCGGCGCGACGGCCGGTTTGCCGATATGGTGATGGCCGAGCTTGCGGGCCGCTTCGAGGCGCCGCTCTACGGCATGCTTGAAGTCGCCAAGCGCATCGACGCGCACGATTGGGGCGCGCTGCCGAAACCCGTCATCAGCCTGCATGGCCAGCCCACGGACGAATCTCGCCCGACACTGCTGTGGGACGGCGAGTGGGAGATCACCTATGTGACTTTCCGCGACATGGGCGCCGCGTTCGGCGCGGCGATCCTCGGCATCTACGTGCTGGTGGTGGCCCAATTCCGCAGCTTCAAGCTGCCGCTGGTGATCCTGACCCCGATTCCGCTGACGCTGATCGGCATTCTGATCGGCCATTGGCTGCTCGGTGCGCCTTTTACCGCGACCTCGATGATCGGCTTCATCGCACTCGCCGGCATCATCGTCCGCAATTCGATTCTGCTGGTCGACTTCATTCGCCACAGTGGGGGAGAGGGTAAATCCCTGCGCGACGTGGTGCTGCAGGCCGGCGCCGTGCGCTTCAAGCCGATCCTGCTCACCGCGCTGGCGGCCATGATCGGTGCTGCGACGATCCTGCTTGATCCGATCTTTCAGGGACTGGCGATTTCCCTGCTGTTCGGATTGGCCTCCTCGACGCTGCTCACCGTTCTCGTGATTCCCGCGATCTACATCGCATTGCGCGAGCCTTCGCGCTCATTGCCGACTGATGCCACCAAATCCAGCTAGAGAGAGCTGCCATGGACAAGAACTTCCCCGAACTCACCAAACACCTTTCCGCAAACCTGAAGAAACTGCGCAAGGACATCCCCGAGACCATGCAGGGTTTTTCGGCGCTGGCGCAGGCTGCGACCCACGAAGGTGCGCTCGACAAAAAGAGCAAGGAGCTGATCGCACTCGCGCTCGGCGTCGCCGCGCGCTGCGACGGTTGTATCGGCTTTCACGCCGAGGCGCTGGTCCGTCTCGGCGCGACGCGCCAGGAAGTCGAGGAGACACTCGGCATGGCCGTGTATATGGGTGGCGGACCGTCCCTGATGTACGCCGCCGACGCGATCGCGGCATATGAACAGTTCCAGGAGCAGGCAACCGTCGCGGCCTGATCGAGACCGATCGGCCGTCGCTAGATCGGCTCGTAGCTTTCGGAGGTGCAATTGTCCTCGGGGTCGGCACGCTTGCGATCCATGATCTGACCCTCGCTGATGGAGATGCGATAGGTCTGTATCCCGAGCGGCTTGCCGTTCGCGGCCGTCAGCTCGGCGCGAACGCAGGCGGTCCAGCCGAGGCCGCGCACCTCATGGTGCGGCGGCGAGACCTGCACGTTCTGCGGGTACGAGTTGGTCACGAATACGGCATCGAGCTTGTCGCGCACCAGTTGCTTGATGTCAGGCGGTGGATCGGCGGACGGCGGGTCGAACTCCTTGACCCGCATGAATTCCGGCAGCATGGCGTGGCTGTCGGCAAAGCCGCAACCTGACAATACCAGCGCACCGCTCAGCACGCACGCGATATGAACCGACCCCCGTCCCATGGTGCGATGTTACGCCGGGAGTTGGAAAAAAGCGCGGATAGAACTTTGCTTTGCTGCGTCAGCCGATCAAAAGTTTCTGATCATGGCGCGATCAAACAAACAGGCTTCGAACCGCATCGGAAATCCGCGCGTCCAATGGATCATCATTCGATCGGGGAGATGGTCCATGTTTCGCCACATATTCCGCACCGCCTTTTTCCGTACCGCCTTTATCGCAGGCGCGATGTTCGCAGGCATGCCTGCCGCGTTCGCCGAAAACCGCCTAGCGCTGGTCATCGGCGAATCAGCGTATCGCGCGGTGACACCGTTGCCGAATCCGGCCAACGACGCCAAGGCCATGGCCAAGCTGTTGAGCGATGCCGGATTCGAAGTTACCTCGGCCGCCGATCTGTCGCAGAAGGATATGAATCAGAAAATCGGCGACTTCGCCGCCAGGATCGCCAGCAAGGGGTCCGATACGGTGGCGCTGGTGTTCTACGCTGGCCACGGAGTGCAGATCGACGGCGAGAACTATCTGGTGCCGGTGGATGTCGATCCGAAGCGCGAAGCCGACATTCCGCTCCAGGCGGTGCGGCTCGATGACATCCTGAATACGCTGAACTCGGTGCCGAGCAGGATGCGCATCCTGTTGCTCGATGCCTGTCGCAACAACCCGTTCCCGGCGATCAACCAGAGCGCGGGACACGGGCTCGCGCTGGTCGATGCCAAGACCGGTGCGCCTGGCACGTTCATGTCCTATTCGACTTCGCCGGGCGCCGAGGCCGAGGACGGCAACGGCGCTGACAGTCCCTATACCACCGCGCTGCTCGAGGCTGCGCGCGAGCCGGGCGTGCCGATCGAGGAAGCGTTCAAGCGCGTGCGGGTTGCCGTCAACAAGGCGACCGACGGACGCCAGACGCCGTGGGAAAGTTCTTCGCTGACCGAAGATTTCAAGTTCATGGCCGGCAACGGTCCGGCGTCCGCCAATGCCGGTCCGATGCCAATCGCAGCCAAGCAAACGGTCGACGATTGGCGACGCCAGTTGCAGGGCAAGCCGGTCGACGTCGCGCACGACATGGTGGTGGCTGACGATTCGGTGGAAGCCTATCAGGCGTTCGTCGCGCTCTACGTGCAGTCGCCATTCGCAGCCGAGGCCCATGTTTGGCTCGACCGTCAGCACAGGATGCTGGCGTGGAACGAGGCGGTGCTGATCAACACGGCCGCCAGCTATCGCGCCTTTCTTGCCGCCTATCCCGACAGCGATTTGACCGCGACCGCAAACAGGCTGGTCGAGCGGCTGCGCTATCGGCCGAGCGTCCAGCCGGTGGTCGCTGCCCTGACCAGTGCGCCGAGCCAGCCGGCCATCGCCTCGCTCGGCCCTTGCGCGACACCGCCTGCAACACCGCCGGTGCTTCTGAAGAAGGCCGACGTGACGCCTGTCCCGCACGATCCGGAGCCGGCGGTGCACGCCGTCGTGCTGCCGCCGCGTGATCCCGTGCCGCCGGTGCATACCGGTGTGTTGCCGCCCGGCCGCACTGTGGCGTTGCCGCCGCGCCAGCCGCCGCCGGCGCGGACCGTGATGGTGCCGCCACGTCCGGTCTCGGCCTATAACGGCGGCGTCGTTTATCGCCGCCCGCCCTTCCGCGGAGGATATTACGGGCCGGTCGGCTTCCGCATGGGATTGGGCGGCGGCTACGGGCGCGGCCCGATCGGCTTCCCCGGGCGGTTTCGCGGCGGCTATTAGCGTTGGCACAAATTGCGATGTCACATGATTGTCAGGATGCAGACCGGCCTTGCGGCCGGTCGCTGGCGTCTTGCCGGTCAAACCCTGCTGAAACGTGCCAGGCGAGTCGGCTGACGGGGTTTGCTGTCGCGCGATGGCGCTGTAACGTCGCCGCGGGCGACGACAGGGGAGTTGATCCGCAATGAAGACCTTGGCGATAGCGGCGGTGTTGCTGGCGTTGTTGGCGTTACCCGCGCAGGCCCAGATGGGAGGAGGCGGAGGCAAGCACAATCGCGGCGGCGATACGAAATCCGAGGAGCAAAAGCCGAAAATAGATGAGAAGGCCTACAAGGAGGCGCTCAAGCGCATTCCAGATCCGAAGGAAAAATACGATCCCTGGGGTGTGGCGCGGCCCGCCGATTCCGACAAGAAGGCGAAGTGATCGCGTTCAAGTGAGCTGCTTGCACGAGAACGCTTCGACGGAACGACCTGACCAATTGTTGATCTGCATCAACGCAAATGGCCGGTCAGGCCGCGATCTCTGTCACGGCTGCCTTGAAACGTCGACTGCCGGCGACCGTCTCGCCGGTATCGAGACGAACCTCGAAATCTCCTGACGCGCGCCATTCCAGCGCCACGATGCGTCGGGCATTGATCAGTCGGCTCCGATGCACGCGCACGATGCCGAACGGCGCCAGCCGCGCCTCCTGGTCTTGCAGCGTCGTGCGGATCAGATGAGCGCGTCCGTTCGTCAATTGGTATTCGACGTAATTGCCGGCCGAGGTGACCGAGACGATCTCGCTTGCATTGATCAGGATACTGGTGCGACCGTCGCGCAGCCAGAGCTCCGCGGGCGTGGCTGGAGCGCCCGCTGCCGTCGGCGCAACCGCTTCGGCTGCGGCCGGCGCCGCAAATGCGGAGGGACGTTCGCCAAGCCAGAAGATCACGACAAAGGCGGTGTAGGCGAACAAGTCCTTTGGAAACTCGTAGGGAATCTCGCGCATCCACGGAAAGCTGTATGCCCATCCTGCGAACCGGTACGCCGCTTCGCGCAGCAAGCCCATGCCGGCGATATGCAGCGCCGAGAAGGCCAGCAGCAACAGCGCAAGTGCAATTCCGAGGAAGAGCAGTCGGTGCATGGCCGTCTGGATCAACCTTGCCCCGGTTCTCGCCAGCGGCAATAGCGCGATGATGACGATGCCGCTGGTGATTTCCCATAGCGCCGGTTCCCAGAGATTGTGAGGCGCACCCAGCCGCCACGCGATGTCGCGCGCAATCGAGAACGTGCCGACGCAGTTGGAGATCACGATCAGGGCGGTGACGATGGCATAAACGCCCGGAACCGCGAGGCGTGGGTCCGCGCCGCTAGTCCCTGCGCCCTGCTTTTCGTCACCCGAAACAAGCCATTCGTCCCATCGCGACTGGACAGAAGAGGGTGCGGCCAGTTGGAATAGCGATCGAAGCATGGGGCGAAGGTGCGTTCTGAGAAGCGAGGCCACGGCTGTGATCATTCTACATCGTGTTCTCGCCGCGGCAAAGCCGCGCAAGGCTGTCCTGGCTGCGCTTGCTCGGCTATTTCAGGCGGCCGCGCTGATATCCGCGCTGGCCCCTCTCGCGGCTGCACCGCCCCCCCCAACGGCTGCGCCAGGCGCTCTAACGGCTGAGCCAGGTTCTTTAGCGGCTGCGCCGGGCTCTTTAGCGGCTGCGCCGGGCTTGGGCTGGGAATACTGGGGCGGCGACCAGGGCGGAACGCGGTTCTCGTCGCTCGCGCAGATCACCCCTGACAATGTGGATCGACTCGTCGGCGCCTGGCAATTCCGCACCGGTGATCTCGACAGCCGGCCGCCGGCCGTGATGGCGCGGACCAAGTTCGAGGCGACGCCGCTGTTGGTCGAGGACAGCCTGATCTTCTGTTCGCCATACAACGAGGTGATCGCGCTTGATCCCGGCACCGGAACGCAAAAATGGCGTTACGATCCAAAGGTCAGCAATAGTGAACGCCCTGCCAACCGTTACGTCTGCCGCGGTGTTGCTTATTGGGTGGATAGCCACGCCGCTGAAGGCGCTGCCTGCCGCAGCCGGATCTTCATGGGCACCAATGACGCTCGCGTGATTGCGCTCGACGCAAGAACCGGCGTTCCCTGCGCCGATTTCGGCGATCACGGCGAAGTCCGGATCGAGATCGGCAAGGAGCTGTTGTGGCCGGGCGAATTCCAGATCACCTCGGCGCCGGTCGTCAGCCGCGACGTCATCGTGGTGGGCTCCTCGATTGCGGACAATGTCCGCGTCGATGCGCCGCGCGGCACGGTGCGCGCCTTCGATGCGCGCAGTGGGCAGCCGCGCTGGAGCTTTGATCCGCTGCTTCACGACGGCATCGAGGCAGGTCATGCCAATGTCTGGGCGCCGATCTCGGCGGATGACGAACGCGGGCTGGTATTCCTGCCGACGACCTCGCCAAGCCCGGATTTCTGGGGCGGCAAGCGGGTCGGCAATGACGAGCACGCCAATTCGGTGGTCGCGTTGAAGACCGAGACCGGCGAACTGGTCTGGTCGTTCCAGACCGTGCATCACGATGTCTGGGACTATGATCTGCCGGCGCAGCCGACGCTGGCTCGGATCGATACCGGCGAAGGAATGCGCGATGTCGTGATCCAGCCGACCAAGCAGGGTTTTGTCTTCGTGCTCGATCGCGACAGCGGAAAGCCGGTCTGGCCGGTCGAAGAGCGCGCGGTGCCGCAGGGCGGCGCCGAAGGGGAAAGGCTGTCGCCGACCCAGCCGTTTCCGACCCATGTGCCACCCTTGATGCCGCAGCGTTTTTCGCGCGACGACACATTCAAGCCGCTGCCGTTGATCGGCAGTCCGTCATGTGATGCGCAGTTCGCCAACGCCCGCAATGACGGGCTCTACACGCCGCCCTCGACCCAGGGTACGCTGGAGTTTCCGATGACCGGCGGCGGCGTGAACTGGGGCGGCGCGGCCTTCGACCCCGTCCACCAGATCCTCTATGCCAACACGAGCTACGCCGTGCATCTCATCAAATTGCTGCCGGTCGCCGAGGCGGAGGGCTTCACGCCGCCGCGCGGCGTCGAGCTGGGGCGGCAGCGCGGCGCGGCCTTTGCGATGACGCGCAGGGTCGCGATCTCCAGTCTCGGCCTGCTGTGCAACAAGCCGCCCTGGGGAACGCTGGTCGCGCTCGACCTCAGGGCCGGAAAAATTCTCTGGCGCGCGACCGTCGGCACCACCGAGGATCGCGCGCCGCTGGGGCTCGCCTTCGGATGGGGCACGCCGCTGGTCAATGGTGTCGTGATCACGGCGGGAGGCCTCGTCTTCACCGGCGCGATGGACGCCTATTTGCGCGCCTACGACGCCAGCTCCGGGCAGGAGCTCTGGCAGGGCAGGCTGCCGGTGCCCGGCGTCGCCAATCCCATGACCTATCTGTGGCAGGGCGAGCAGTATGTCGTCATCGCTGCCGGCGGCCATTCCGAAGAAGGCACGACGATCGGCGACAGCGTGGTGGCGTTCCGGCTGGCGCGGCCGGGGGAAGCGCCCACGCTGTGGTCGCGCACCATCGACCGTCCCGGCGGCCGCTTCATGGGCGGCGCCGGCGCGGCGCTGCTCGTGATTGTGCTGATAGCGCTCTCGTGGTGGCGCTGGCGCTGGCGCCGAAGCCAAGTCGGGTAGTGTTCATTCGAACACCACGCCGATCTGCTTGTCATGACTCCAGACCGGATGGCAGCGGCGCTTGAAGTGATCGGCCGCGATCACGAGGGTGAAAACCTCGGGCAGGCCGCGCGGATCGACGACATCGACGCGCGCGCCGGACGACGAGATGTTTCGCACGACGCAGTCCACGGCGCCGCCGTCCGGGAACGCCAGTCTGCCGCCCTTGAACACCCGGTGCCGGGGTGATGTCCGGTGCTCTGAATTGGTCTCGCTCATCGGCATGGCCCGCATGTCGCCATTTTAACCCAAATTAGCCGCCTCGGATTGAGGGCGGATAAACGCGAATATGTCCACCGGCGCCGATCCATTTACGCTTGATTTACCATGTTTCCGAAACACGCGCTCTCACAGCATTGCAAAAGCGCTCGAAACCATTGCTACCGGCTTGTTGTCGGCGACGCTCGACAGCGTGACGCGGCCGAAACTCATGGTGCGCCCGAGCCGGACGACGCGCGCGTCGGCCAACACGTCGGAAGAGGTGACGGCGCGGATGAAATGCGTGGTCTGATCCACCGTCGTCATCGGCCGGTATCCGCGGTTGGCGGCAAGGATCGCGATCACCATCGCGGTGTCGGCAAGGGCCATCAGCGCCTGGCCGCAGACGATGCCGCCGTGCCGGCATAGCCGCTCGGAGAAGGCCATGCGCAGGATGGCGCCAGGTTGCCAGTCGGCTGCAGCGTCGGGCGGCGGCCGGTCAGCGATGGCTTCGACTGAAAGCTCGAGATCCCTGACCCATGGCGCGAACACGTCGGCGAGGACACCCCTGGCCTCGTCGATATCGAATTCCCGATCCTGCATGAACGCCGGTTCCTCACCTGATTGCGGTTTGGCCACCTTAAAAGGTGTTCGCCGAAAGCAACATACGCCTTGGTTCGGCTTGAAAAGGCCGGCATCGCGACCGTATGATGCGGGATGGGGCAGAGGGGCCGCCATGCTTCGGCGATGGGGAATTGTGGTTGGTACGATCGCGCTGGGCCTCGTGCTGAACGGCTGCACCAAATGCGGTCCGATCTGGGACGACTGGATGCCGCCGCCGAAATCCTGCAAATCGGATCATTTATAGTCGCCAGACCTCGCTTGGCGCTTCGGCTTGACCGGTGATATAGCGCAGGCAAAAGACAGGGGAGCATCCGATGAAAGTTCTTCGCATTGCCGCGACGGTCGCCTTGCTGACCTTGCCCGCCTATGCGCGTGCGCAGATGCCAAACATCAATCTGATTCCGGAAACCGTCTCCAAGACTCCCGAGGAGAAGGAACAGGAAGCGGAGAGGGACAAGGCCTACAGGGAATCGCTGAGAAAGATTCCGGACGCGAAGGCCTCGTCCGATCCCTGGGGCACCGTGCGCAGCGACACGCCCAAAGCTGCGCCCGCCGACAAGAAGGCCGCCTCCGCCAAGCCGAAGACCAAGACCGGCAGCAACGCCAACTGACGGAACCGGAGGTCCGAATCGGACTCCAACCGGCTTGTCAATGCGCCTATATTAACTCCGTCGTTGTTGTAGCGGAGTTGCGACATGGGCGCTCGCCCGCGCGATCTTGCCAGCCGGATGGCAAGCGAAGCGGCAAGAGATCGGGTGACCGGCCGGCGGAAGCCGGACGACGGTTATCTGCGCGCGACCTTCACGCTGCCACGTGAAGAGGCGAGGGCTAAGGCGCGCGATTTCCTCACCCGCTATCCCAAGGCCGGCTACATGAGCGCGGTCGAAAGCTGGCGCGAACTGCCCGGCGGCGAGATCGAGTTCACTATGCGCCGGCTGCCGAGCGCCGACTGAACGATCTTCAGCGCGAATCGAGATGAGATTTGATCCTCTCTCCCAAGCTGAAAACGTCATTCGAGGTGTTCTTTAGGGCTCCTGGAGGGCGGCCTAGACGGGGTGGTCGCGCCCAGCAGGGCACCGGATTTGCGGTCGATGAAATGAATCCCGGTGCAGGCTTTGCAAATGACGGTTTCGTGGGTCGCACTTGCGTCGCTCGAAAGAGGCTCGTCCGCGATCCAGTGCTGAACGTTCATGCCCGTCCGGGGGCACTTGAAAACAATATGACTCATGCTGCCACTAGATTCGCACGGTCGGCGCGGTTCCCTTTGATCTAGATCAAAGCCCACCCCTCGGTGACGAAATGGCGTGGCTAATCAAGCGTTTCCGACACGATCCGGATGCGGAATACCGGCTGCTTGGACTCGTCCAGGAGCTCCAGTTGCCACTCCGAGTTCTGCTTGAGCTTGCGCGATATACCGCTGACCATATCGGCGCAGACGCTGGTCATCTCGGTCCACGCGGCGTGGCGGTCGGGGCATTCGGTGCCGAGTTCGGACGCACCGGAAAACCGGCCATTTCGGATACGAAAAAAATAGAGCGGCATGGCAGACCCCATGCATGATGCCCGCCCCAAGCCCATGGGATTCCGCAAGGTGGATCAACAGTGCAGGCGCGGAACAGCGAGATCAATTCCGGGAGACTACGGGCAGGAAACGTCGCCTCAGGCTCCGGCATGATTTTGCCGTCATCCCATCCTCTCGCGGCGCAGCATCAGCCTGACGATTTCGGCGCGCGCCCCCGGGATCGGCGTGAGCCCAATGACGTCGTTGGCCTGGCTCAGGATCCGTGTCTGGGACGAGAACGGCAGCTCGTTCCAGCACAGCATCGCGGCGGCTCCGAGATGCTGCAGAATCTGTTCGTCAGTTGGTCGCAGCGGATCTTCTGTCGCCGTGTCTGATGCCTGATCCCTGATCGGCCGGTCGGCGTTCATTCGCTCTCCGTGATCCGGATCAAGCCGTCGCCGGTGACGATCGGGCCCTTTTCAGCCAGGACGACAAAGCCGAGCGTCACCAGCTTCGTCAGATGCGCTGCCGGGATAATGGGGTCGGGCGAGGCGACCGCAACCTCAATCAACGAGGCGAACTCTTCGGGCGTCAAAAGTTTTGGCGTATGGACGGTCATCGGCGACCTCATGGGCTCGGGCGTATCGTCGGACTCTTTCGCATCCCAGCAAATGAAACCGAGCCCCGAACGACTTTGCGTTCGGGGCCCGGCGTCAACGTCGGAGCTCCCCAGGGGCAGTTCGGCAATGACAGAATTATGATAGGCGATCGCCGCAACGCGGCGTTGAGCGAAATCAAATATCTTCGGGATGCGGGCAAGACGACCGCGCGCGATTACTCGAACAGCTTCTCGGGTGCGACCGTAAGACGGTACGCAACCTCGGCTGTGCCGTCCAGCATTTCCAGCACGTGGTCGCAGAGCGGGCAGCGAAACGCGCCTGGGGTACCCCGCCGCGAGTCCAGTTGAAGCCGGCGGAAACCGGCGCTGCATTCGGGGCAAATCACGTCGCCTTTTTTCATGGGCTCATCATGCCCTGCGGCGTTGACCGTTCCAAGACGTCCGTGCTGTCTGAGCCGAAAGTTGATCGCGGCCGCATTGGTGCGGCTGTCACCGGACTCTTCTCGCACGGGCCGTGACGTCCCCATGACAGTCCGGGTGACATGCGATTGCCGAGCGCGAGCAGTGCTCGCCTGAGACAGCCGGAACACCATCAGGGGCCAGGCACGCGGCCTCCTTCCGGGAACTTCGTTCCCCTTCGGAGAACACCGGAGGCCACGGGCAAAACGGCTGCTGCTCAAAAAAGGGACCGGCAGCGCTCGCGATTGGAACCCGACGAGAGGTCGCGACTTGTTCGATGGCAAATTCCATCTCGCCTGCTCCGCTCGAGTGTCCAATCCATGAAGCTGTTGGTTCGTTTGCTTCGCCAGGTCCGGCAAGGCCATGCGCATCCTGCCGAGATCGACATGTCGTCCGCCATCGGTCGACTCCAGGATCGCTCCAGCATGGCCGATTTCGTCCGCATCCTGCGCGCGCAGGACAGCAAGCTGGCCGCCGAAGCCGCGCGGTGTCGCGCCACGATGGACGCTGCAGCCGAACGGAACAACCTGGTTGCTCTCGAGGACGAAGCATCGGGCTAGAGGCTGGCGCGCGGAGATTGCCTTCGAATCGGGCTGCGCCATGCTCGGCCGGCGAGGTATCCGGAGACGATTGTGCGATCGGGGCTCTTGCAATGGAAATATCTTGCGGAATTTTTGTCGCGCCGGTCAAAGATGCTAACGTTGTGCGATTCCGCTTTGGACGTTGCGTCGATGGGACATGGCTAAGTCATCAAAACTGATCGCCGCCAAGCGCGGCAGGGTTCTTCTCGTCAGGCGCCGCAGCGACGGCCTGTGGATGTTTCCGGGTGGCCGCAAACGGGCGCGCGAAAACGACAAGGACTGTCTGCGCCGCGAGATCAGGGAAGAGCTTCCCAAGCTGAAGCTTGGCCGGCTGCGGCTGTGGAAAGAGGTCAAGGCCAAGAACCGGCATTCGGGCCGCAAGATGAGCGATGCCATCTTCATCGCCGAAAAGGCCTCGGGCCGGCTGGCGATCGGCGACAAGCACGAGATCGATCGCGCCTCGTGGCGCAAGCCGCGCGGCATCCGCCTGACGGCGACTTCCCGGTACATCCGGGACAAGCTGTTTCCGAAGTGAGGCGGCGTGGCAAGGTCGGTGCAAAGGATCGCGCACGATTGCGAGCTGGAGCTTGATCCGGAAAGGCATGCCCTCGGGCTATGGTTGTGCAGCGGTTTTCTCTCGCGACAAACGCGCAACGCGCTTGCGCGCGGATCATGCTCAATCAAACGTGGATCGCCTCACAAGCGATCATTGCTGACTGCCGCGTAGGCACATGATTTGAATTTGAGGCGAGTGTCAGGCTCTGGCGGCAGCTTCGGCGGCTTGCCGCTCACGCGCGAATCTCCCGAACGCGGAAGATGCGGCCCGACGCACTTTTGCCGGGTATCAAGTGCGCCGGGCCTGGGCGATGCACCGTCGGTGCCTTGCTTGGCAGTAAACCAAGCAATACTCGTGCCGATCTGGGGTCACTCGTCGATGCAACTCCGAGATTCGACCGAGAGAGGCTCATAGGCGCCAAAAGTGTCCGGCAGCGGCTTCTCGTGAAAAGAACATATTGCGAACATGGAACAGATGGGGTACGTTGTTACTAACCACCGGCCCGTTTCGTTAACCATTTGTCGCCCAAGCGAATCCCCGCCATAAGGAGTTAGGCCATGACCGTCCCCGCCCTGCGCATCGTCGAAGGTTCCTCAATGGATAAGAGTAAGGCGCTGGCCGCAGCGCTGTCCCAGATCGAGCGCCAGTTCGGCAAAGGCTCGGTGATGAAGCTCGGCAAGAACGACCGTTCGATGGACATCGAGACCATTTCCACCGGTTCGCTCGGGCTCGACATCGCGCTGGGCGTCGGCGGACTACCGAGGGGCAGGGTGGTCGAGATCTACGGGCCGGAATCTTCAGGGAAAACCACGCTGGCGCTGCACTGCATCGCGGAGGCACAGAAGAAAGGCGGCATCTGCGCCTTCATCGACGCCGAACATGCGCTTGATCCGGTCTATGCGCGCAAGCTCGGCGTCAACGTCGACGAACTCCTGATCTCGCAGCCCGATACCGGCGAGCAGGCGCTGGAAATCTGCGACACGCTGGTGCGCTCCGGCGCGGTCGATGTGCTGGTGGTGGACTCGGTCGCGGCATTGGTGCCGAAGGCCGAACTCGAAGGCGAGATGGGCGAGTCGCTGCCGGGCCTGCAGGCACGGCTGATGAGCCAGGCGCTACGCAAGCTCACCGCCTCGATCAACAAGTCGAACACCATGGTGATCTTCATCAACCAGATCCGGATGAAGATCGGCGTCATGTACGGTTCGCCGGAAACCACCACTGGCGGCAACGCGCTGAAATTCTATGCTTCCGTCCGGCTCGATATCCGCCGCATCGGCGCGATCAAGGAGCGCGACGAGGTGGTCGGCAACACCACGCGGGTGAAAGTGGTGAAGAACAAGCTGGCGCCCCCGTTCAAGCAGGTCGAGTTCGACATCATGTATGGCGAGGGCGTCTCCAAGATGGGCGAGATCCTCGATCTCGGCGTCAAGGCCGGCGTGGTCGAAAAGTCCGGCGCCTGGTTCTCCTATGACAGCCAGCGGCTCGGGCAGGGCCGCGAGAACGCGAAAGCGTTCCTGAAGGCCAATCCTGACATGAGCGCCAAGATCGAGACCTCGATCCGACAGAACTCCGGGTTGATCGCCGAGCAGATCCTGGCTGGACCTGCCGAGCGCGATGCCGACGGCGAGGAGCCGGCGGAGGAGTGAGACGGGTTTGAGCCGTTATTCGGATAGTCCGCTGTTCGCGGGCTGATCCGAAATAACGATGCGGTAACAGCCAAGCAACACAATTTCGAGATTCCGGGTTCGCGCTATCGCGTGCCCCCGGGATGACTGCTTGCGGCTGTCACTCCGCCGCCTGTGCGTAATCCGTAACCGGCGGGCACGCGCACACCAGGTTGCGGTCGCCATGGACATTGTCGACCCGGCCGACCGGGCTCCAGTATTTGTCGGTGCGCGAGGTCTTTTCCGGAAAGCAGCCCTCGGCGCGGCTGTAGGCGCGAGCCCACCCCTCGTCGGCGATGTCGTGCACGGTGTGCGGGGCGTGGCGCAGCGGCGAAGCCTCGACGGTGAAGCGGCCGCCCTCGATCGCGGCGATCTCGCGCCGGATCGCGATCATGGCGTCGCAAAAACGGTCCAGCTCGGCCTTCGATTCGGATTCCGTCGGCTCGATCATCAGCGTGCCCGGCACCGGAAAGCTCATGGTCGGGGCGTGGAAGCCGTAATCGATCAGCCGCTTGGCGATATCGTCGACGGTGACACCGCTCGCCTGCTTCAATCCCCTGGGATCGACGATGCATTCATGGGCGACGCGGCCTTTGGCGTTGCGGTAGAGCACCGGGAAATGCGCATCGAGTCGTGCCGCGACGTAATTGGCGTTGAGGATCGCGACCTCCGTGGCGCGGGTCAGGCCGTCGCCACCCATCAATAGCATGTAGATATAGGAGATGGTCAGGATCGACGCCGAACCGAATGGCGCTGCCGACACCGGCCCGACCGCTTGCGCCGTGCCGCGATCGATTTCGGCCTGGCTGGCCGCAGGCTGACTTGTCGCAGGATGGGCTGGCAGGAACGGCGCCAGGTGCGCTCTGACGCCGATCGGCCCCATGCCGGGGCCGCCGCCGCCATGCGGGATGCAGAACGTCTTGTGCAGATTGAGGTGGCTGACGTCGGCGCCGTAGTCGCCGGGCCGGGCGAGCCCGACCTGCGCGTTGAGGTTGGCGCCGTCGAGATAGACCTGTCCGCCGTGGCCATGAACGATGGCGCAGATCGCGCCGATATGTTCCTCGAACACGCCATGGGTCGAGGGATAGGTGATCATCACCGCCGCAAGATTTTTCGCGTGCGCGTCCGCCTTGGCGCGGAGATCATCAACATCGACATCGCCGCGCGCATCGCACCCGACCACCACGACGTCCATGCCGGCCATGTGGGCGGACGCAGGGTTGGTGCCGTGTGCGGAGGAGGGGATCAGGCATACCCTGCGATGAGCTTCGCCGCGGCTTGCATGATAGGCGCGGATCGCGAGCAGGCCGGCATATTCGCCCTGCGCGCCCGAGTTCGGCTGCAACGAGATCGCATCATAGCCGGTGATCTGGCACAGCCATTGTTCCAGCCGCGCAAACAGCGCGTGATAGCCGTTGGCCTGCTCGCGCGGCGCGAACGGATGCAGCGTTGCAAATTGTGGCCAGGTCAGCGGGATCATTTCCGTGGTCGCGTTGAGCTTCATGGTGCAGGAGCCCAAGGGGATCATCGCGCGATCGAGCGCGAGGTCGCGATCACTGAGCTTGCGCATATAGCGCAGCATCTCGGTCTCCGAGCGGTGGGCGTGGAACACCGGATGGGTGAGGAAGCGGCTTGTCCGCTTCAGCTCGGACGGCAGCGCTTCGTGCGCGGTCGCCGCCACCTCGGCATAAGCGAGGCGGCCGCCAAAGGCGCGCCACACCGCCTCGACGATTTCGGGCGTCGTGGTCTCGTCGAGTGCGATGCCCAGCGTGCCCTCGCCGAGGCGCAGATTGATCTTTTCCGCCAGCGCCCGCGCCACGATCGCGTCGCGCTGGTTGCCGACATCGACCGTCACCGAGTCGAAGAAGGCATCGCACGCGCGCGCGAAGCCGAGCTTGCGCAAGCCTGCCGCCAGCACCGCCGTGCGGCGATGCACGTCGCGCGCAATCTGCGACAGCCCCTCCGGCCCGTGATAGACCGCGTACATCGAAGCGATCACGGCCAGCAGCACCTGCGCGGTGCAGATGTTCGAGGTCGCCTTTTCGCGGCGGATGTGCTGCTCGCGGGTCTGCAGCGCGAGGCGATAGGCCGGCATCCCCCGGCAATCCACCGAGAGGCCGACGATGCGGCCGGGCAGTGAACGCTTCAACGCGTCGCGCACCGCCATGTAGGCCGCATGCGGACCGCCATACCCCATCGGCACGCCGAACCGCTGCGCGGAGCCAATGGCGATATCGGCGCCGAGCTCGCCGGGCGAGGCGAGCAGCGCCAGGGCCAATAGATCGGCCGCGACGATGGCGATCGCCCCCTTGCCGTGCAGCGCCGCGATCGCCGGCCGCAGATCGCGCACGGCGCCCGACGTGCCAGGATATTGCAGAATGCCGCCGAACACATCGGCCTGCGCCAGATCGACCAGGGGATCGCCGATGATGAGCGTCCAGCCCAGCGGTTCGGCGCGGGTGCGCAGCACGGCGAGCGTCTGCGGATGCACCTCATGGTCGACGAAGAAGGATTTCGTGTCGGATTTTGTCTTGGATTTTGTCTTGGCCTGCGCCGTGCGCTCGGCCAGCGCCATCGCTTCCGCCGCCGCGGTCGCCTCATCGAGCAGCGAGGCGTTGGCGACATCGAGCCCGGTGAGATCGCAGATCATGGTCTGGAAGTTGAACAGCGCCTCCAGCCGGCCCTGGCTGATCTCGGGCTGATACGGCGTATAGGCCGTGTACCAGGCCGGGTTCTCCAGGATGTTGCGCTGGATGACCGCGGGCAGGATCGTGCCGGAATAGCCTTGGCCGATCAGCGAGGTGAAGCAGAGGTTCTGTGCAGCGAGCTGGCCCATATGCGCCAGTGCCTCGGTCTCGCTCAGGGCACGGCCGAGGGTGAGCGGAGCCTCCTGCCGGATCGTCGACGGCAGCGTCTCTGCCATCAGCGCGCCGAGGCTAGCGGCGCCGACCGTTTCCAGCATCGCCGCGATATCGCGCGGCGAGGGGCCGATATGGCGGCGAACGAAGGAGGTTGCGGCGGCGTCGGCCGGCTTGAAGGGCGCGTTCATGGGGGTCCTTATTCGTCGTCATGCCCCGCGAATGCGGGGCATCCAGTAAGCACTGGCAGTAGCGATTGAACCGAGACGCCGCGGCATATTTGATCGTCCGCTTTCACAGGCGATGACGCCGTGGGCTTGGCGGCTTGCTTCCTCATCTCACGCCGTGTGCGCGTTGTAGGCGGCTTCATCCAGCAATCCGCCGAGCTCACTCCTGTCGGCGATCCTCATCTTGAAGAACCAGGCCTTGCCGCCGGCGTCCGAATTGACCAGCGCGGGCTCGGCCGTGATCGCCTCGTTGACCTCGACCACGTCGCCCGTGATCGGCGCATAGACGTCGGAGGCGGCCTTGACCGACTCCACCACAGCTGCGGCCTCCGCCTTCTTCAGCGCGCGGCCGACTTTCGGCAGTTCGACGAACACGACGTCGCCGAGCTGCGACTGCGCGTAGTCGGTGATCCCGATGGTGGCGACATCGCCGTCGATCTGGAGCCATTCATGATCTGGCGTGAACAGCGTGGTCATGAGCATCTACCCTCGTTTGCGTCAGCGGTTGCAAATCTTGGTCCACAAGTCTTGGTCAATAAGTGTTGCTTTAGCGTTTGTAAGTGTTCGGAACGAACGGCGTGGCTGCGACCTCGAGCGGCAGACGTTGGCCGCGCAACTCCGCAAACAGCTGCGTGCCCGGCGCCGACAGCGCTGCCGGCACATAACCCATCGCAAGGGGAGCATTGAGCGTCGGGCCGAACCCGCCGGAGGTCACCGCGCCGATGGGGGCGGACGACGCGCCATCGGCGAACAGGCTTGCCCCTTCGCGCACCGGCGCCCGGCCCTCTGGCCG
>NZ_JBAURI010000456.1:0-8290 GCF_049581145.1 Bradyrhizobium sp. | reverse complement strand
TTCCTGAAGGACAGGGGAGTCGGGCTTGTCGGCGAATTGACGGCAAAATTTCCAGGCGTTCGCATCCTGATCATCTGCGCCAAAGCCGACGAAGCCGTCGCGGTCGAAGGCATCAAGGCCGGCGCGCATGGTGCCGTGGTCAAGCCGCTGACGCTGGAAGGCGTCCGCAAGAAGGTCGACACCATCCTCGGGCGCGGCGGGGCGGCACCGATCGTCCAGCTCAGCGTTCTCAAATGAGGTGACGCCTTGGCAACGATCCAGTTCTATCAAAAGCCGGGCTGCCGGACCAATGCGCGCCAGCTACAGGCGCTTCAGGCTGCGGGTCACACCGTGATTGCCAAGAGCCTGCTTTCCGAACCCTGGACAGCCGCGGAGCTACGCCGTTTCTTTGGCGACACGCCGGTCAAGTCCTGGTTCAATCCCGCGGCACCACGCGTCAAGTCCGGCGAAGTCGATCCGGCTGCGATGGAGGCGGAGGCCGCGCTTGCGCTCATGCTGCACGAGCCTCTTCTGATTCGGCGGCCTCTGATCGAGGCCAACGGAGAACGCTGTGCCGGCTTCGACCGTGAACCCGTCACTTCGCTGCTCGGCCAGAACACAGGGTCCGATCTTGAGGGTTGCTCCCGCGAGAAGACCGGCAAGCAATGTCCGCCGGGCTGACGCCTCGCAGCACCGAACCTAGCGCGTCAGCACCATGACGAGCCTGTCGACCCGTTTGCCCTGCTTGAAATGCTGCTCGACGATTTCGTCGATGTCCTGCGCCGTGGTCGGCCGATACCAGACGCCGTCCGGATAGACCACCATCAAGGGACCCGCCGAGCAAAAGCCGAGACAACCGGCGGCGGTGAAGCCGATGTCGCTCAGCCGCTCCGTCTCGATGGCCTTGCCGAGCCGGTCCCACAACGGCTGGGCGCCGGCGGCGCCGCAACTGCCGCGCGGGTGACCCGGCGGACGCTGGGTGTAGCAGGCGAAGGCGTGATGCCTGTAAAGCCTGGGAAGCTCGAATTCGGGCTCGGCGCTTTCGCTCATGTCGCGGCCACCGCAATTCCCTTGTCATTCAGCAGCGCGGTGAGCTCTCCGGCCTGATGCATCTCCCGCACGATGTCGCAGCCGCCGACAAACTCGCCCTTGACATAGAGCTGCGGGATCGTCGGCCAGTTGGAAAACTCCTTGATGCCTTCGCGCACCTCCGGGTCCGACAATACGTCCGCGCTCTCGAACGGCACCGCGAGGCCACCGAGGATCTTGACGACGGCCGCGGAAAATCCGCATTGCGGAGCGGCCGGCACGCCCTTCATGAACAGGAAGACATCGCTGCTCGAAATAAGCTTCCTGATGCGGTCCGCTGTCTGATCTTTCATTTGTCTGCCTCTTGGTTTGAATTTCGGTGCTGCAGTCGCCACTGCCTTATTTCGGCGCGGCGGTTTCGAGCGCGAGCGCATGCAGGTCGCCGCCCATTTTTCCCTGCAGGGCCGCGTAGACCATCTGATGCTGCTGGATCCGGCTCTTGCCGGCGAACGCGTTGGAAATGACGCGGGCGCCGAAATGATCGCCGTCTCCGGCGAGATCGGTCACGATCACATGAGCGTCCGGAAACGCCTGCCTGATGAGATTTTCGATGTCCGGTCCGGCCATTGCCATTGTCGATTGCTCCTGATGCCCGCCCCGCCATGCAAGGTCCAAACCAACTGATTAGCGCGACCGCCACGCGTTTTGCCGTCGATTTGCCGGCAATCGCACCTCCGGGAACGGCTGATGGCGATCACGAATACGTTCGATGTCGGGTTACCGACAGTTCCTCGGCGCTATGTTGCGGATGTGACGGCACAAGCGCAGTGCCGGACCAGAATGACCGCCCTGGGAGGTAATAGCGATCGAGATCGTCGTGCTTGCGCCGCGCTTTTGCCCGCGGCCCGGCTCTTGCTTCGTATCCCTCAAAAGGATGTTCGATCGAAATGGCCGTCTTCTCGGAACACGACACCATCAATTTCGGCGATCTCCCCGAAGAGATCGACGCCCTGCTGCAGCAAGGCGTCGCCGCTTACCGGCGCGACCCGGCCGCCGCGGACGGGCTGTTTCGTCAGGCGCTGACGGCCGCGCCGACAGAGCTGCCGATCTATTTCTGCCTCTACAAGATCCACACCTATCGGGGAAACCTCGATCAGGCCCAAGACATCGCCGAGCGCGGGCTGAACGAAGCCGCGCGCCAGGCGGGATGGGAGCTCGACTGGCGCAACTGGCAAGCGCAGGTGCCGCTGCCCGAGGGCGCCGGCCGGTTTGCGCTCTACACCTTGAAGGCGCTCGCCTTCATTCAGCTCAGGAAAGACAACGCGCAACACGCGCGCGAGCTGCTCGCGACCCTGCGGCAGCTCGATCCGACCGGCGCAGTCGGCTGGCCCGTCGTCGCAGCGCTGGCCGACGGCGTCGATGAGTCTGGCCCGCATGGCATCGCCCTTGCACCTCATTCGAGGTCACACGACGGATGTCAGGAGCAGGCCCCGCCGTCGCAGGCGACGCTCGCCACAACGGAGACCGGGTGAAATGTCAGTTGAGGAAAAGACCGCTCTGGTTGAGCCGGCGACCGCGGATTCCACCGCACGCGACACGCTGGTCGCCAACATCATCGCCGCGCTGCGCACGGTCTATGATCCCGAAATCCCCGTCAACGTCTATGATCTCGGCCTGATCTATCGGATTGAGCCAAAGGCCGCAGGCCTCGTTGAAATCGACATGACGCTGACGGCCCCGGGCTGCCCGGTCGCCGGCGAAATGCTGAACTGGGTGCAGAAGGCGGTGAGCGATGTCGGTGGCATCGACAAAGTGGATGTGCGCCTCGTCTTCGATCCGCCCTGGGATAATTCGCGGATGTCGGAAGATGTCCAGCTCGAACTTGGCCTGTTGTAACCCGCGAGCCCAGAACGGCTCGTTGCTCAGAGAATTGAGGATATCATGATCGAACTCACGGCAACTGACGGACACCAGTTTTCCGCTTATCGCGCCGATCCCGCCGACACGCCGAAGGGAGCCGTCGTCGTCCTGCAAGAGATCTTCGGCATCGATTCGCATATCCAGAAGATCACTGACGCATTCGCCGCGAAGGGCTATGTCGCGATTGCGCCGTCGCTGTTCGACCGCGTCAAGCCAGGCGTCAACCTCGCCTATGATGAGAGCGGTATTTCGGATGGCTTGGCAATGACGCAGCAGATCGACAGGCAACAGCTGCTCGGAGACATCCAGGTCGCGGTCGACGCGGTCAAGAGCGCCGGCAAGGTTGCGATCGTCGGCTACTGCTGGGGCGGCGAGCTCGCCTACGCCTCCGCCAATCGGGTCAGCGGGATTGCCTGTGTCGTCGGATATTACGGCAATGACATTGTCAACAACTATAGCGAGAAGCGCAAGGTACCGACGCTCTTGCATTTCGGCGAGAACGATTCGACGATTCCGATGGAGCAGGTCACCCAGTTCCGGGCCTATCGTCCGGATGTCAGCGCTTTCACCTATCCGGGTGCAGCCCACGGCTTCAGCTGCGACCGGCGCGAGGGCTATCAGGAAGACGCCGCAGAGAAGGCGCTCGACCGGACGCTGTCCTGGATCTCGCAATATGTGGAAGGCCAGCCGCCGATCCTGTTGAAGAATGCCGGTATCTATGCCCAGCAGAAAGCCGAAAAGAAAAAGAAGAAAAAAAGCGGCGGCGACGACCTCGGCCCGCCGATGGACTGATCAACTCGCGACCGACGGAGAGCCAGGACATGCTTCCGACGACCATTCTGATCGACGACGCTCCACGCTGCGTGGTGCGTCCGACGGACACGAAGGATCTCAATCGCTTCATCCGCAACGGCAAGACCTACCTGCTCGCCGAAAATCCCGACGGCAAGATCAGCCATCGCACCGCCAACGAGGCGGAGAGCGGAAAGTGGCGGAATGGCCTTGCCCTGCACAAGGCCTGGGGCGGGGCCGATGAGGAGTTTTTTGGCCTGCCGCTGTCGGATTAAGAACGCTGGCCCAAGTGGCCGCCTGAGTGCCGCGCCTCAGTGAGGGCCGCCCTTGGCATCGTGCGGGTTGCCGGCCTGGTTGCGCATCCAGTCCGCGAGCTTGGTCAGCGCGGCGTCGAGCTCCTGCCGGGCCTCCTCATCCTCGATCGTCTCCTGCAGGGCGCCGCGCATGCATAGCAGCCAGGCGTCGCGCTCGGCCTGCCCGATGCTGAAGCCGAAATGGCGTTGGCGTAGCCGCGGATGGCCCTTTTCGGCCGAGTAGTGCCTTGGACCTCCGGTCCATTCGGCGAGATAGCGCTTGAGCACCTGCTTGATCGGGCCGAGATCGTCCGCGTGCATGGCCCGGATCAGCCGTGCTTCCGGCAGCGTGTCCATCCGGTGATAGAACGCCTCCACCAGCCGATCGACGGCGACAGGACCGCCGATCCGGTCGAACATCGACATCGTTACTGCAGTATCGGTCATGGCGCTTCCTATTCCGGATGAATCATGATGTCCATCGTCTCCTCGGCGTCATCAGCGAACGGGTTCGGAGGCGCTTCCTCGACCAGGTCGACGCCGCAAAGGCAGACTTCGCCATCGACGACGGCAAGCGCAATCGGCTGCAGGCTTTTCCCTTCACAGGGACCCTGGATGCAAAGACCGCTCTCGATCTCGAAGGCCGCGCCGTGCCGGCCGCATCGGAGGAAGGCCCGGTCGGCGGTGAAGAAATCACCGCTGCCGATGTTCAGCCAGACGCCGCTATGCGGACAGCTGTTGACATAGCCCACATACTCGTCGCGGTGGCTCCGCACCACAACGATCGGGAACGGCCGGGCTTCGCCGCTCTCGTCGATGCGCGACAGACTGAAGGACCTGGCGCCGCTTCGCTCGATAGCGTTAGCCGAGCAAACGGCAAAGACTTCGACCGGTGCTGACGCCATGTCATCGTGCTCGTATCATAAAAAGTCTGGTCTCGGCGGCGGCTCACGCCGCCGGCGCCGTGGTCTCCTGCTTCAACGCATCGACCGATGATCTGGTCAGCCGAAATACGCCGCGGCCGCCAGCGAGCGACTGGTAGGCGTCTCCGGCCTTGGTGCTGAGGAACTCGAACCATTCCTGCGGCGTCAACCCTTGCGGCCGCTCGCCGATTTCGACCACCGTGCCGTTCGGCGCGAAGCGTGCATGGATGATGACGTTTTGCGTATCCACATCAGCCTCCTTATAAGCCCGAGCCGAACCCGAGCAGCTCGATCTTGATGTTCTCGGTGCCCAGAACCGTCGTCTGGCAGGCCAGCCGCGATTTGGAGCTGACGCCGACGATGGCATCGAGCTTCTCGTTTTCGGTGCGCGCGATCTTCGAGAGGCCCTTGCGTCCCTCCTGCACGAAGATATGACAGGAACCGCATTTGGCCTGCCCCTCGCATTTGTGGGGGATCTCGATTTCCGCGCCGAGCAGCGCGGCCAGCAGAGTTGTACCTTCCGCGACCTCGATGGTCTTGCCCGACGGCATGATGGTCAGTGTCGACATCTGATATTCCTTTCTCGATTTGCTCTGCTTCTAGTCCATTTGCGTTCAGTAGATCGCGGCGCCAGCGCCCACATTGATCGAGGCCTCCTTCATCGTTTCCACGATGAAAGCGATCTGATCCTCGGTGAGATGGACGTGAAACGGCAACGCCACCGCACGATCGGCGACCTTCTCGGTGACCAGAAAATTGCCGCGGCGGTAGCCGAGATCGAAATAGTGCCGCTGCAGATGCAGAGGATTGCAGTAGCCCGCGCCTTCCACCTGCTCCACGCGCAAGTCCTCGACGATGGCGTCGCGGCTGGAACGCGAAAAGCGCGTCCCGAGATGCACCACATAGAGGAACCAGTTCACCTCGGTCACATCGGCGCCGATATAGGGGTCCTTGATGCCCTCGAAGGATTGCACGTGCTTGTAATAGAAGTGCTCAATCAGCCGGCGCCGCTCCAGGATCTCCTCGAGGCGCTGCAGTTGCGCCAGTCCTAGCGCCGCCGACAGATCGCTGATGCCGGCCTGATAAGGCGGCGTCGAGGTCACGACGGTGGAGGCACGCTCATCCAGCCGACGCGACCGGTTCCGCCGCAACGCCACTGCGATGTCGATGTCGTCGGTCACGACCATGCCACCCTCGCCGCATGTCAGAGCGCTCGGCTGAGAGAAATCGAACACGGCGACGTCGCCGAAGGTGCCGACCAAGGCGCCCTTGTATTTCGAGCCGATCGCCTCGGTCGAATCTTCCAATAGTCGAAGGCCATGTTTGGTCGCGATGTCCCGCAGTTCGGACCACTGCGCCGGATGGCCGTTATTGTTGCTGGCAACGATAGCCCGCGTCTTCGGGGTGATGCGGGCCTCGACCTTGCCCGGTGCCAGCGTGCCGGCCCAGTAGTCGATATCCGCAAACACCGGGTGGGCGCCGGCGATGCTGATGGCGTGCGTGGCCTCGCGGAACGAATAGGGCGAGGCGATCACCTCGTCACCCGGGCCGATCCCGCAGGCTTTCAGCGCCAGCACAAGTCCAAAAGTACCGCTGGGAACCGCGATCGCATATTTGCGGCCGAGATAGTTGGCAAACGCGGCTTCAAAGGCCTCGACGACAGGCCCACTGGAGAGCCGCGCCGAACGCAGGGTCGCCGCCACAGCCTCGATCTCCGCTTCCGTAATGTCCGGATCGGACAGCGGGATAAAGGACTGAT
This sequence comes from Bradyrhizobium sp., assembly GCF_049581145.1. Classification (GTDB taxonomy): domain Bacteria; phylum Pseudomonadota; class Alphaproteobacteria; order Rhizobiales; family Xanthobacteraceae; genus Bradyrhizobium. The sequence goes on along the minus strand of NZ_JBAURI010000456.1, from coordinate 1,595 downwards.
CCATCTCGACCGCGGAAAGGTCGTCTTCCTCATCATCAACCAGGGCTGCGTCGGTCATCACACTGTTCCCTTTGCAGCCAGGATGATGCCGGTTGCGTACGCCGGATCGTTCGTGATCTTCACGCAATGATCCGCTTTGTCCACGAGATGCAGATCGAACCCCTGGTAGGTTCGAAACGGCGTTTCCGTCACGTCCGACGCGTCGCACCGTGTCCACGACAGGTGTGGAAACCGGCCGCGCAAAACGGCAAACGGATCTGCTTCCGCGCTTTCGGCGGAAAGCAAAATCTCGATCTCCGTCAACTCATCCGTGCCTAGCGCCATGCCATCCTGCCGTGTTCGATTGTTCGCTCAAAGGTCTCCTGCAACGCCATCTGCAGTTTCGTATGCAACTTCATTGCCAGAACAGCCGTTCAGAATCCTCGTTCAGCTCATTGGTGACGGCGTCCAACCGTTGATGGACACTATGCAACTCCCACGCCTTGGTGACGTGGTCTTTGCGAAACAATTGCCAGATCGCACTCTGCGCGTCGTAATGGATCAGCGCGACGTCGATCGTTCCACCCTCGGGATCGATGTTCCTCGAACAGCACGGGCTCTCGATCAGATATCCGCCCGTGACCGTCTTCACCCTCGGCGAGACATAGCGGTAGCGTTTGCGCGACCGGATCGCCCGTTCGATGCGCTTGCGGTCGAACTCGTTGGGGTGGGCGGCCAGGCCTCCGACCCCTCTTCTCAGAACCGCGGCATTCACAGTTCATACTCCCCTAAAGCGGGCTGATCTCTTCCTCGAGGCAGCCAACGACCAGCCGCTCACCGAACTCGACGAGATAGATCGGCATATTGGCTTCGGTATGGGTTCCGACCTGGACGATTTCGCCGGTATCGCCGATAGCGACCAGACGCGCCTCAGTGGCGACATCGGGATACGTGCCATCATTGTGCAGGTCGGCGAGAGCCTTTACGCGCTGCCCCCACTGATATTTCGGCATACGGGGTTCGATCATCTTACGAGCGCCTCCGGCAAGGGAATATCTTCTTCGACATCTCGCGCGACGGCCGGTTCGAGCTCCTTGCGCTTCATCCCGACCCGATTGCCGCTTTCGAGAAATTCGACACCGTAGATGTAGAACTGCTGCAGGAAAGTGCCGATGCTGACGACGTAACCGATCTCGCCTTTCTTGGCGAGGAGTTCACCGATCTCCTTGCCCGCATAGGTCCCGTCATTGCGGATCGCGCGCTTCGCCTTCACTTTCTCGCCGAAGCTGAAATAAGGCGGAGCGGACAACTCCACCACGTCGCCGTCCCGAACGATGTTGCTCACGCCGGACCCTCCATCGGCACTTCGGATGGCTCCGCCAGCCGCGAGCGGACCATCTCCCGGACCAACGGGTCCTCGTCCTTGGCCATGGCGCCAAGCTTGCCAAAGACGATGCGGCTCGCCACCTCGTAGCGAACCCGCCAGTCCGGGTCCTCGTACAGCACCGCCAACAGATCGCGCGAAAGGCGCCGCGCGATTTCCAGCCGCACCGTGGCATCCGGGTCGCCGATCATGCCAAGCAGCCAGTCCGCCGGAATGCGCCGCGCCACGACGC